>CAZIXL010000073.1:0-9293 GCA_964542885.1 uncultured bacterium | reverse complement strand
CGCCGCGCGCAGGAGGCCGCTCATACCGGCCACAGCCCCCAGGCCGCGAGGTGCGCCACCGTCCGCGCGGCGGCGCCGCGCTGTGCCGCCGCCACTTCGAGGCCGCCGCGGATCTGCCGCGCGCGGGCGCCGTCGTCCTCGACCAGCGTCCGCAGTGCCTCCTCGAGCGGCGCCCCCGCCTCCGCGACCGCGATCGCCCGCGCGCGCTCGAGCGCGCGCACGTAGGGCGCCTGGCTCGCGTGGAAGGGGCCCATCAGCACCGCGGCGCCGCAGGCGGCGGGCTCGAGCGGGTTGTGGCCGCCGTAGGGGCGCAGGCTGCCACCCACGAACGCCGCGTCGGCGGCCCGGTACCAGCCCGCGAGCACGCCCATGCGATCGTCCCAGCGCCAGGCGCCGCCGGCGGGCACGCCGTCGGTGAGCGTGGCGCCGGAGCCGGCGGCCTCGGCGCGCAGTTCCTCGGAGGCGCGCGGGTGGCGCGGGACCGCGACCACCTGCCAGCGCGCGCGCGTCGCCGGACGCAGCGCCAGCCAGGCCCGCGCGAGCGCTTTCGCCTCGCCCGGGCGCAGGCTGCCGAGCACGAGCAGTGGCCGGCGCGGGTCGAGCCCCAGCGCCGCGCGCTCGGCCTGGCGGTCGGCCGCCGGCGCCGGCAGGCCGTCGCTCTTCAGGTTGCCCACGACCACGGTGCGCGCGGGATCGGCGCCGACGGACCGCCAGCGCTCCTCGTCGTCCTCGCCCTGGCAGAGCACGCCCGCGAGCCCGCCGACCAGCCGGCGGAACGGGCGGCCGAGCCCGTGGTAGTGCCGGACCGAGCGTTCGGAGAGCCGCGCGCTCACGACGGCGACCGGGATGCCCTCGTCGGCGGCGCGCAGCAGCCAGTGCGGCCACAGCTCCGTCTCGAGCAGGAAGAGCCGCTGCGGCTGCACGCCCCGCACGAAGCGCCGCACCGCCTGCGGCGAGTCGATCGGGGCGAGCGAGACGTGCGGTTCCGTGGCGGCCAGGCGCTCGCGCCCGGTTCGCGAGGTCGCGGTGAGCCAGAAGCGCGCCCTCGGCTCGAGCGCCCGCAGCTCGCGCAGCAGCGGCGCGACGCCGCCGGCCTCGCCGAGCGAGGCGGCGTGCACCCACGCGTGGCAGCCGCCGCGCAGGTCGACCGCGCCCATGCGTTCGCGCCAGAGCGGGCGGTCCTGGGGCGACGTGAACGCCCCGGCCGCGGGCGCGAGCGCGCCCAGCACGGGCGCGGCGCCGCGATACGCCCACCAGGCGAGGCTCACGGCGCCTCTCCCGCGCGGGCCGCGACCTCGGCGGTCAGCGCGCGCACCGCGTCCTCGATGCGCACCCGTGCCGCCTCCAGCGCGCCGTCCGCCGCCGCCGCCTCGACCGCGATCGGCTCGCCCAGCGCCACGCAGACGCGCGCGAACGGCTTCGGGACCCGGAAGCGGTCCCACGAGCGCAGCGCCCACGCCGGGTGCGACGCCGTGGCGACGGGCACCACGCGCACGCCGAGCTGCGCGGCGAGGAACGCCACGCCGTCCTTCGCGCGCTCGGCGGGGCCGCGCGGGCCATCGGGCGTGATCGCGATGCAGTGGCCCGCCTGCGCGGCGGCGCGCACCGCCTGCACCGCGCCGCCGCCGCCGCGCGTGCTCGAGCCGCGCGCGGTGCCGAAGCCGAAGCGCGCGAGGATGCGCGTGATGAGCTCGCCGTCGCGGTGCCGGCTCACCAGCACGACGATCCCGCGCCCGCGGTGCGTGAAGACGAGCGGCAGCTGCCGCGCGTGCCAGAACGCGTAGAGCACCGGCTCACCGGCGCGCTCGGCCGCCGCGTAGCCCGGGGCGTTGCGCAGGTCGATCCGCCAGCTGCGCCCGAGCAGCCACAGCACGCCGGCGCCGAGCCACGCGGCCGGCTCCATCCACCACGGGTAGCGCTCGCGGCTCACGCCAGCATCCCCGCGAGCGCCGCGGCCGCGCGCGCCGAGGCGCCGGGGCCGCCGAGGCGCTCGCGCACCACCGCGAGGCCCGCGCGCCGCGCCGCGAGTGCCGCCGGGTCCGCGAGCCACGCACCCAGGGTGCCGGCCACCGCCGCCGGCGTGAACGCCTCCTGCAGCAGCTCGGGCGCCACCGCGGCGCCGGCGACGATGTTCGGCAGCCCGATCCGTTCGAGCCGGACGAGCCGCCGCGCGATCTGCCAGTTGAGCCAGCCGACGCGGTAGACGATCGCGAGCGGCGTCCCGAAGAGCGCCGTCTCGAGCGTCGCCGTTCCCGAGGCGACCGCGCAGCACGCCGCGTGCGCCTGCACCGAGCGCGTGCGGCCGCGCACGGCGAGCACGCCCGCACGCTCCGCGGCGGGGACGCCGTCGAGCGAGGCGCCGGCGGCGAGCGCCACGACCGGCACGACGTCGGGAAAGCGCGCGCGCAGCGCCCGCCCCGCGGCGACCAGCGTGCGCGCGTGGTGCGCCAGCTCGCCGGCGCGGCTGCCCGGCAGCAGGCCCACGATCCGCGCATCGGCGGGAACGCCCAGCTCGCGCCGCAGCGTCGCCGCGTCCACCTCGGGCGCGAGGTCGTCGAGCAGCGGGTGGCCGACGAACGTCGTCGGGACGCCGGCCGCGCGGAAGATCGGCTCCTCGAACGGGAAGACCACCGCCAGGTGCCCGACCCACTTCGCCATCTCGGCCGCGCGCTCCGGGTGCCACGCCCACACCTGCGGCGCCACGTAGTAGAAGACCGGCACGCCCCGCGCGCGCAGCTGCGGGCCGAGGCGCAGGTTGAAGCCCGGGTAGTCGACCAGGACCGCGGCGTCGGGTCGCCGGTCGCGGCATTCGCGCAGCAGCCGGGCGCGCGCGCCGAGCAGCGCCGGCAGCTTGGCGAGCACGCCGCTGAAGCCGATCACCGCCAGGTCCTCCTGCGGCACGATCGCCTCGACGCCGGCCTCGCGCATCCGCGGGCCGGCCACGCCGCGCACCGTGAACCTGCCGTGCGCGCCCAGGGCGCGCACGAGGTTGGCGGCGTGATGGTCGCCGGAGGCCTCGCCGGCCACCACGAGCAGCCGGCGCGTGCGCCGCTCGGGCTCGGCGCTCAGCGCCCCGCCCATTGCGTCGCGCGACGGCGCATCGCCTCGCGCACGTCCTCGGCGACGCGCAGGGCGTCGCGACCGGCGCGCGCGCGCGCGGCGCCCTCGCCCTCGCCGCGCAGCGAGCGCACGAACGCCTGCAGCTCGAGCGTCAGGGGCTCGCCCGCGCCCACGTCGAGCTTCGTGCGCTGGATGCCGGCCAGCAGCGACAGCGGATTCACCTGCCCGGGACGGAACGAGCCCGGGTCCTTGATGACGAACGCCTCGCCCGACTTCTCGAACAGGTCCACGGACACGTATGCGTTGCCCTGGAAGAAGCGCAGCCGGCGCAGGCGCTCGACCGAGACGCGGCTGGCGGTCAGGTTCGCGACGCAGCCGTCGTCGAACTCGAGCCGCGCGTTCGCGATGTCCTCGGTGTTCGAGAGCACCGCCACGCCGACCGCCGACAGCTGCGACGGGGCGTGGCCGGTGATGTGCAGCACCGCGTCGATGTCGTGGATCATCAGGTCGCCGACGACGTCGATGTCGAGCGAGCGCGGCTGGAAGGCCGCCATGCGGTGGCCCTCGATGAACTTCACGTCCTTCAGGAACGGCCGCGCCGCGAGCAGCGCCGGGTTGAAGCGCTCGACCTGGCCCACCTGCAGCACCCGGTTCGCGCGCGCGGCGGCGTCGATCATCGCGTCGCAGTCGGCGACCGTCACGGCCATGGGCTTCTCGACGAGCACGTGGCAGCCCGCCCCGAGCGCCCGCACCGTGGCGTCACGGTGCGCCACCGTCGGCGTCGCGACCGACACGGCCTCGCACTCGGCCAGCAGCGCCTCGGGGCTGTCGAACGCCCGCCCGCCGTACTGCTTCGCGATCTCCTGCGCGCGGCCGGCGGCCTGGTCGTACACCCCGACGAGCTCGGCCTCGGGGATCGCGCCGTACACCCGCGCGTGCTTCTCGCCCCAGACCCCGACGCCCCACACACCGCAGCGCACCGGCTTCACGACGGCTCCTTTCAGCGGGAGACGCCCCGGACGGACGTCTCGCAGAAGCGCGCGAAGTGCTCGACCTCGGGGATCCCGGGGAGCTCCGCGCGGATCGTCGCGACGGCGGCCGCGGAGGTCTTGCCGTCGCGGAAGAACAGGCGGTACGCGCGATCGAGCGCCTCGCGCGCCTCGCGGGAGAACCCGCGTCGCTCGAGGCCGATCGCGTTGATGCCGGCATTGCGCGGCGGGCTGCCCGCCGCCTTCACGAACGGCGCGATGTCCTGCGGGATGCGCGAGCCGCCCCCGATCATCGCGTGCCGGCCGATGCGCGTGAACTGGTGCACGACGGTGCCGCCGCCGATGATGGCCCAGTCGTCCACCACGACGTAGCCGGCCATCTGCACGGCGTTGGCGATCACGACGCGGTCGCCGACGCAGCAGTTGTGCGCCACGTGCGAGTACGCCATGAGCAGGCAGTCCGAGCCGATGCGGGTCGTGTAGCCGGGCTCGGTCGCGAGGTTCGCGGTCATGTACTCGCGCAGCACCGTGCGGTCGCCGATCACGAGGTACGAGGGATCGCTGCCGTCGTACTTCAGGTCCTGCGGCGGCGAGCCGACGACGGCGCCGTGGTGCAGGTGGCAGTCGCGGCCGATGGTGGTCCAGCCGGTCACCAGCACGTGCGCGTCGATGCGCGTGCCCTCGCCGATCGTGACGTGCGGCCCGATCACGGCGCCGGGCCCGACCGTGACGCCCTCGCCCAGGCGCGCGGCCGGGTCCACGCAGGCCGCCGGGTGGATCGTCGGCGCCGCGCCGCGCGCGGCGGGCGTGGGGATGCCGGGGGTCGTGGCGGTCATGGCCGCTTGTCCACGACGGTGGCCAGCAGCTCGGCCTCGGCCACGAGCTGGCCCTCGACGAACGCCTCGCCGCGCATCTTCATGGTGCGGCGCTTCGCGCTCAGCAGCCGGAGCTTGAAGTGCAGCTGGTCCCCGGGAACGACCGGGCGGCGGAACTTCGCCCCGTCGATGCCCATGAAGTACATGAGCTTGTTCGCCGGGTCGTCCACCGAGTTGAGCATGAGCATGCCGCCCACCTGCGCCATCGCCTCGAGGATCAGCACGCCCGGCATGGTCGGTTGCCCCGGGAAGTGACCCTGGAAGAACGGTTCGTTGATCGTGACGTTCTTCAGGCCTTCGCAGGAGAGCCCCTCCTCGATCGAGGTGATGCGGTCGACGAGCAGGAACGGGTAGCGGTGCGGCAGCAGGTCCATGATCGCCGTCGTGTCCCACTCGCCGGGAGGGCCGCCGGGGCGGCGCCCGGGGAGCGGCAGCGTCTCCTTGAGCAGCTTCACGAACGCCACGTGGCCGTGGTGACCGGAGCGCTTCGCCGAGACGTGCCCGAGCAGCGGGCCGCCCAGGATGAACAGGTCGCCGAGCAGGTCGAGCACCTTGTGGCGCACGAACTCGTCGGGGAAGCGCAGCGGCTCCTCGTTGAGGACGCGGTCCGCGCCCACCACGATCGCGCTCTCGAGGCGGCCGCCCTTGATCCAGCCGGACTGCCGCAGCACCTCGAGGTCACGCTCCAGCACGAACGTGCGCGCCGGGGCGATCTCCTTCAGGAAGACCTCCGGCGTCACGTCGAGCGAGAGCTCCTGCACGCCGATCAGCGGATGGTCGTACTCGATCCGGAACGAGATCCGGAAGCCGCTGTACGGCACGGCCGACAGCTCCACGCCGCGCTCGCTCCACGACACGGGCTTCGTCACCTTGATGTGCCGCGTCGGCTTGTCCTGCTCGACGATGCCCGCCTCCAGCAGCGCGCGGGCGATGGGCGCCGCGCTGCCGTCGTGGCCCTCGGGCACCTCCATGCTCGTGACTTCGATGCGCAGGTTGTCGAGGCCCAGGCCCGCGACGGCCGACAGGACGTGCTCCATCGTGTGGATCTGCACGCCGTCCTGCTGGAGGATCGTCCGGCGCCCCGCGCCGGGATCGAAGTGCGCGTTCTCGGGGCGGACCAGCACCTCCGGCTTGCCGTCGAGGTCGGCGCGCACGAAGCGCACGCCGTGGCCGACGGGGGCCGGCAGGAACTTCATGACGCCCTTTTCGCCCGTGTGGAGCCCGACGCCCTCGATCGCGGTCGCGCGGGCGATGGTGCGCTGCATGCGTCCCTTCAACGAACGGCCTCCCGGTCCTTTTCCTTCTCGAGCTTGCCCACCCGTTCCTCGAGCGTCTTCGTGCGGTCGAACAGCTGCGCGATCCGCATGAGGTAGGCGTTCATCCGCTTCCATGCGCCGAGCGGCATCGCGGGCGTCCCCGACACCTTCTCGCCGGCGTCGACGGACTTCGTGACGCCGCCCTGCGCGCCGATCATGGCGCCCTGGCCGACGTGGATGTGGCCCACGAGCCCGGCCTGCCCGCCGATGGTGACGTAGTCGTCGAGGCGCGTGCTGCCGGAGATGCCGACCTGCGCGACGATGATGCAGTGCCGGCCCGTGACGACGTTGTGGCCGATCTGCACCAGGTTGTCGATCTTCGTGCCGTCGCCGATGCGGGTGGCGTCGGTCGTGGCGCGGTCGATGGTGGTGTTGGCGCCGATCTCGACGTCGTCGCCGATGACGACGTTCCCCACCTGCGGCACCTTGTGGTAGCGACCGGCGTCGAACGCGAACCCGAAGCCGTCGGAGCCCACCACGACACCGGGGTGCAGGATGCAGCGGTCGCCGATCACGCACTCCTCGCGCACCGTGACGCGGGGGTAGAGCAGACCGCCCTCCCCGATCGAGGCCTGCACGCCGACGTAGCAGCCGGGCATGAGCACGGTGTTCGCGCCGATGCGCGCCCCCGCCTCGACCACGCAGTGCGCGCCGATCGACGCGTTCTCACCGATCGCCGCCGCGGGCGAGACGACGGCCGTCGGGTGCACGCCGGGCAACGGCTGGTAGAGCTCGGGGCGGAACAGGCGCACGACCTTCTGGAACGCCAGGTACGGGTTGTCGACCTGCAGCAGCGGCACCCGCGCCTCGCGGGGCTCGCGCGAGCAGATCACGGCGGAGGCGCTCGTCTGCGTGAGGTAGGCGTCGTAGCGCGCGTTGGCGATGAACGTGATGTCGCCCGGCTGCGCCTCGCGGATGCCCGCCACGCCGCGGATCACGGTGTCGCCGTCCCCGACCACGGCCCCGCCCAGTTCGGCGGCCAGCTCGGCCAGCGTCCTCGTACTCATGCGCGGCCTCCTTGCTAGGGACTGGTGCTCGTCGAGGTGGCGGCCAGCTCGGTGAGCACGTCCCCCGTCAGGTCCAGGTTCTTGTCGGCGTAGACCAGGTAGCCGCTGGCGGCGTCGAGGACGATCGACAGCCCCTTCTCGCCGGCCACCTTCTCGACGGCCTGGCGGATGCGCTGCACGATCTCGCCCGTCGCCCGCTCGTTCTCGGCGGAGGCCTTGCCGGTGGGGCCCCAGACGTCCTGGATGAACGCGTCGTAGTCGCTGATCGCCCGCTGCAGCGCCGCTTCCTTCTCCTGGCGGCGCAGCGCGGACAGGATCGGACCCTGGTCGCGCACCTCCTGGCGGAGCTGCTGGACCGCCTTCTCCTTCTCGAGCGCCTCGTCGCGCCAGCCGGTCACCATGCGGTCGAACCGGGCCTGCGCGTCCTTGGCCTCCTGGAACTCGGTGAAGATGCGCGCCGAGTCGATGTAGCCGATGCCGAGGTCGGCCGCGCCGGCGGCGACGGGTGCCACCAGCAGGGACGCGAGGACGACCGCGAGGGTCCGGATCCGGTTCGCGTGGCGCATGCGTGCCCCGTCAATACCCGAAGTTGCCCATGAGGAAGTGCCCCTGCCATTGCGGGCCGTCGTCCCGGTCGAATCCGTACCCGTAGTCGAACCCGATGTTGCCGAGGATCGGGATCTCCATGCGGAGGCCGAACCCCGCGCCCATCTTGAGGTTGAACGGGCGGATGTCGTGCACCCGGTTCCAGACGTTTCCGGCATCGAAGAAAAGCACACCGTGCAACGGGTGCACAATCGGGAACTGCTGTTCCATCGTGAAGAGGCCCATGTAGAGGCCGCCCGGGTAGCGGCGGGTCACCAGGGCCGAGTCGGCGAACGACGTGTCGGCGCTCGTGTACGGCGAGATGCCCGTGCGCGTGTAGTAGCTCCAGATCTTCGACACGCTGCCGTCGGGCACGATCTGGTAGTCGAGGTAACCGCGGAGCGGGTCGAGCGTGTTGCCGCCGCCGAGCCGGAAGCGCGCGTAGTCGGGCACGGCGTCGTGCTTCCACGGGTATTGCCCCATGAGTCCCACCCGCAGCCGCACCATGGTCGTGATGCCCTTGAGCACCGACGGCAGGTAGGCGCGGCCTTCGTAGCGATGGGTGTGGTAGCTGAGGTCGCCGCCCAGCGGGCCGCCCGTGAAGTCCTCGTTCACCGTCAGGCGCGTGCCGCGCGTCGGGTAGAACGGGTTGTCCGTGCTGTTGCGCAGGAAGTTCACGTCGAGCGAGCTGGTGAGCTGGTCCACGCCGACCTTGACGCCGGTCAGCAGCAGCGAGTCGCGCACGTTCGTGATGCGGATGTTCTCGAGCGTGTACGCGACCGAGCCCCGCGAGTAGTCCGGCCACGGCAGCGGGCGGCCGATGCGCGCCGAGCCGCCACGGCGGCGCTGGTCGAACTCGGGCAGCAGGGCCGTCGTGCTGTAGGCCGAGAAGCCGAGCAGCGTCGGCGAGTCGTGGAACCAGGGCTCGGTGAAGCTCAGCGAGTAGTCCTCGCGCTTGCCGCCGCGCTCGACGTGCAGCGCCAGCTGCTGGCCGTTGCCGAGCACGTTGTTGTGGCCCAGTTCGAGGAAGCCGGTGAGGCCGGTCTGGCTCGTGTAGCCCGCACCGGCCGACGCCGTGCCCACCTGCTTCTCCTTCACCTTGAACACCAGGTCGACGTCGGTGCTCTCGGCGGCCTGGAAGTCGGGGATGACCTCCTCGAACAGGCCGAGCCGCATCATGTCGCTCTGGCTGCGCATGAGCGACGAGCGGCGGAACAGGTCGCCTTCGTGGATCGCCAGCTCACGGCGCAGGACGTTCTCGCGCGTGCCCTTGTTCCCGGTGATCGTGATCTTGCCGATGTGCGACGGGGCGCCTTCGCTCACCACGAAGTCCACGTCCACGAGCGAGTCGCGCACCGTCTCGCGCGGGTCCACGTTGACGTACAGGTAGCCGTGCTCGGCGTACTCGCCGTAGGCGCCGGCCGCCGTCCGGTCGATCAGCGAACGGTTGTAGGTCTGGCC
>CAZIXL010000072.1:0-9295 GCA_964542885.1 uncultured bacterium | reverse complement strand
CGCGGCCGCGGGCCCGCCGGGCGCTCTTCCGCAGCGGGTCGCACGCCCGCCTTGAGGAGCCGCTCGATGACCTTCCGGTTGCGCTTGTTCGAGAAGAAGTGGTGGACGCTCTCGGCGACCTCGGGCCCGATGCCGCGGATTTCCTGCAGGTCCTCCTCGCTCGCGTCCATGATGCCCGACAACGCGCCGTAGTGGTCGGCGAGGAGCTGGGCCACGGTGGTGCCCACGTGCTCGATGCCGAGCGCGAACAGGAAGCGGTCGAGCCGCGGCTTCTTGCTGGCCTCGATCGCCGCCGCCAGGTTCTCGATCGACTTCTCGGCGAAGCCCTCGAGCCCCACGAGGTCGATGGGAGTCACGTGGTAGATGTCGGCCAGGTCCTGGATGAGGCCCTTCTCCAGCAGCTGCTTCACCGTCTTCTCGCCGAGCCCGACGATGTCCATGGCGCCGCGCGAGGTGAAGTGGACGATGTGGCGCTCGAGCTGCGCCGGGCACGAGAGGCCGTTCGTGCACAGGTGGTAGGCGCCCTCGCGCACGACCTTCGCCTCGCACACCGGGCAGGTGTCGGGCAGCTGGAACGCGTGCGTGCCCTTCGGGCGGTGCTCCTTCAGGACCTCGACGACCTCGGGGATCACGTCGCCGGCGCGGCGCACGCGCACGGTGTCGCCGATGCGCACGTCCTTGCGGTCGATCTCGTCCTGGTTGTGCAGCGTCGCGCGCGACACGGTGACGCCCGAGACGTCGACCGGCTGCAGCAGCGCGACCGGCGTGAGTTTGCCGGTGCGCCCGACCTGCACGACGATGTCGAGCAGCTTCGTGACCTCGATGCGCGGCGGGAACTTGAACGCGATCGCCCAGCGCGGCGAGCGCGAGCGCACCCCGAGCCGCGCGTGCGCCGCGCGGTCGTCGACCTTGGCCACCACGCCGTCGATCTCGTAGGGCAGCCCGTCGCGCTTCTCCGCCAGCTTCGCGTGGTAGGCGACCACGGCGTCGATGCCCTGGCAGCGCTTCGCCGACTTCTCGACGTGGAAGCCCCACGCCCGCAGCGCGTCGAGCAGGTCGCCCTGGGTCGCGAACGTGGCGTGCTCGGCGTCGAGCACGTCGTAGGCGTAGAAATCCAGCTTGCGCGACGCGGTGATGGCGGGGTCCAGCTGCCGCACGGTCCCGGCCGCCGAGTTGCGCGCGCTGGCGAACGGTTCCTCGTCGGCCTGGATGAGGCGCTTGTTGAGCGCCTCGAACTCGGCGAGCGGCATCAGCGCCTCGCCGCGCACGGCGAGCCGGCCGCGCCGGCCCTCGGCCGGACCCTCCTCGCGCAGGCGCAGCGGGATCGCGCGGATCGTGCGCAGGTTCTCGGTCACGTCCTCGCCCGTTTCGCCGTCGCCGCGCGTCGAGCCGCGCACGAACACGCCGTCCTCGTACACCAGCTCGATGCTGAGCCCGTCGAACTTGGGCTCGGCCGTGTACGTGACCTCGCCCGCGAACAGCCCGTCCTCGAGCCCCAGGCCCTTCTTGATGCGCGCGTCGAACTCGCGCGCCTCGTCCTCGTTCATGAGCGAATCGAGCGAGCCCATCGGCCTCGTGTGCTTCACCTTCCTGAAGCCGGCGCGCATCGCACCGCCCACGCGCAGCGTGGGGGAGTCGGCGGACTTGAGCTCGGGATGCGCCTCCTCCAGCTCCTTCAGCTCGCGGAACAGCCGGTCGTAGGCGGCATCGGAAATGCTCGGCCTGTCGAGCGCGTAGTACTTGTAGTCGTGCTCGCGGATTTCGGCGGCGAGCGCTGCGATGCGCGTGCGGGCTTCGTCGCGGGTCATGCTCAGGCCTTGGCGAGGGCGAGGAGGCGCGCGAGGTGCGCGTCGGTGAGGGGCACGATCGATAGGCGCGAGATGCGCACGAGGTCGGTGGTCGCGAGCACCTTGTCGGCGCGGAAGGTCGCGAGCGGCACCGGCTCGGGCAGCGCCTTGCCGGGCTTGAGGTCCACCACGACGCGTTTCGGGTCGCCGAGCTTCGGGTCCGCGTACGCCCCGCTCGCGGCGACCGCGAGGCCGACGGCGCGCTTCTCGCTGCCGGTGTGGTAGACGACCACGACGTCGCCTTTCGCGACCTTGCGCAGGTGGATCAGCGCGGTCGCGTTCGAAACGCCCTCCCAGACGACGCGCCCGTCGCGCAGGAGATCGGCGAACGAGTAGTCGGAGGGCTCGGTCTTGAAGAGCCAGGCGGACATGGGGAAGCGAGGGTAGCCGGGCGTTCACCGTGGCCGCAACCGCGGGAAACGGACCGTTTGCCGCGGGAATCGCGGGGCGTATGATGGCGGACGCCGGGCGAGGAAAGGTCGCCGAAAGTGCCGAAGAAGTTCCGCGCTCCCCAGACTCGCGCCTTCCCCCGGGCGCTGGCATTCGCAGGGCTCCTCGCGGTCGCCGCGTGCGTCGGCGCAAGCCCGCGTGCGCTCGCCATCGGGCCGCTCGAAGGCGCCTGGCACCAGCTCGGCGTTCCGGTACGGCTCGGATCACCGCTGCTCTGGGACGACGCCGGGCAACGCCTCGTGGTCATCGGCGCCGACATGTTCGGCGTCAATGACTCGATCGGGGACGCGTGGGAGTTCCGCGAGGGCGCGGGCTGGAAGCGGCTGGTCCTTCCCCAGTCGCCGATCGCCCCCGGCCTGATGGGGCAGGCGCAGATCCTCGCGGATCCCGGGCACCGTCGCTTCGTGGCACTGGTCTCCGAACTTCATCCCTACGCGGCATCCACGACGTGGCTGTGGGCACTCGAGCTCGCTCCGGAGCCCCGCTGGCGGGCGTTGGATCCATCGCCGGACATGCCGTCCGGAATACTGCTGCTCGACGTTCGCGGCGAGTCGGCGTGGCTCCTCGCTGCGCGGAACGACTCCACCTTGGGACTCTGGACCCGCTCGCTCTCCGACACCGGCTCGTGGCACCTGTCGCGACTCGTTCCGGACATCGCCAATGCCTTCACCTGGACCTCGAACCAATGGGTCGATTCGAAGTCGGGGCAGCTCTACGCGCTGACGTCGACGTGCACGGGTGGCGCGCCGGACTGCTTCGCGAACGTGGGGCGCATCCCTCTCCAGGGCACCGAGGGCTGGAGCTTCGTCGCAGAGGCGCCGCTGCTCGCGTGGAAGACGGTCCCCGACACGGCGCGTCATCGCACGCTGGTGTTCGAACGTCCGCTCGGAACCGGTCGAGCGCCCGTCTGGTCGTTCGATCCCGATGCCGCCGAGCCCTTCCGGAAGCTCACCGAGGTGGACGCGGGCGTTTCGCTGGGTTCCTTCGCACTCGCCCCGGCCGAAGTGTGGGTCCAGGGCGTCGAGCACGGCGCGAGCAACTCGGCCACGCTGGCCGTGTCGCTCGCGGACCCGGGGGTCGTGCGCGAAGCGTGGGCACCGGCCTGGCCCCGGTTCACGTATGCGCAGACCGGCAGCCCGTTCTTCCGTGATGCCGCCGAGAATCGCTGGCTCTACCTGCCGATCGACGACGACGGAAGTCGATTCGCCTGGTCCGACACGTTGTGGGACCTCGAGCTCAGGGGCGGGCAGGTCTCGTGGACCGCCCGGAGGATCTTCTACGCCACGCTGCCGCCCGAGCAGCGACTCGACGCCTGGGTGAACGACGAAGCCCGGCGCCGGCTCCTCGTCATGACCCGGTGGGACGACGGCACGCACCCGGCGAGTTCGCCGCTGGCGATCTACGAACTGCTCTACGACGGGGAACCCCGCTGGAACTACCTTGCCGGCGGAAGACCCGAGCCCTTCGTCTCGCCCCAGCCCGCCGTGGTGCTCGATCCATCGGCTCGCCAACTCGTCTACCTGCCTCCCGCGAGTTCGGTTCCCGGTACGAGCCAGGCGTGGACCCTCGACGTCGATTCGCCCGCGAGCGGATGGACCGCGCACGACGTCGAGGGCGAGCCGCCCACCCAGCCCGACCCGACGTCGCTCGTATACGACCCGCTTCACGAGCGCATCCTCTTCACCTCGTCCGATCCCGCGTTGGGGTCCCTCGAGCTGAGGCCGAGGATGCGCTGGGTGAGGAGCGGGCTCCCGGTTTGTCCGTTCTCACCCCTCGATTGCGTACCGCATCAACGCGGCGCGCGAGGGATCCTGGATCCGCTTGGATCGCGCGCACTGCTGCTCGGCGGCAATCACTCGTGGTGGCTCCAGTGGATGGCATCGCTGACGGCGGTGACGCTCGGGGACACCCTGGGCCCGGTGAACCTGCTCAGCTACTACGGACCGGGCGGGCAGAGGGCCGCTCTCGCGGGGTACGACGAATCCCGGGACGCGCTCATCGTCTTCGGGACCGGGGATGCTCCGGCGGCCCCGAGCCTCTATGAAGTCGCATTCGATCGTTCCGGCGTCGAAAGCGCCCGCGTCGAGGTCGCGACCGCGCACGCCGACCGCATCGAAGTGCGCTGGACGAGCACATCCGGGGCCTCGTTCCTGCTCTGGCGCCACGATCCCGCGAACGGCTGGCGCGCGCTGGAGCCGCTGGCCGCGTCGACTTCGGGAGCATTGAGCTTCGAGGACCGTGCGATCGACGCGGGGCTGAACTACGGCTACCGGCTCACGTCGCCCGACGCGCCGTACGCACCCGCCGCCGCGCCGGTGTGGGTGACGGCGGGCGTCACGGCGTCGTCGCTCGCGCTCGCGCCGCCGTGGCCGAACCCCTCGGACGGCGAGCTGAACGTCGCCTTCACGCTCGCCGCCTCGGCGCCCGCCGACCTCGACGTGTTCGACCTCGCGGGCCGGCGCGTGTGGGCGCGGCGGTGGGCGGCGCCCTCGCCGGGGCCGCACCACGTCGCGCTCGCGGCGGGCGAGCTGCCGCGCGCGGGGCTCTTCTTCATGCGGCTGCGGCAGGCGGGGCGATCAGCCACGACGCGCATCCTCGTCACGCGCTGAACGCGAAGGGCCCGCGCCGGGCATGCCGGCGCGGGCCCTCGCTCGTTCGAACCGCCCGCGCGCTACGGCCAGGCCAGCGCGGCGACGCTCACCATGCTCGTGTCGCGCTCGTCGCTCTGGGCGTAGCCCAGCTCGCGGCCGGCGCCGGGCTCGGCGGCGCGCAGCATGACGTAGGTCGGCGCGTAGCCGCAGATGCGCGTGGCGTCGTCGCCCTCGGCGATGCTCGTGAACCAGCGGTCGGCGTCGCCGGCGGCGGCGGCCGCGATGGCGGCGGTGTCCACGCGCTTCACCTCGGATTTCACTTCGTCGTTCACCTTGGGATCGCCGAAGCGCGGGCCGACGTGCGAGAAATCCACGCCCGCGACGTACACGGTCGTGCCCCCGAGCGCGGCTTCGGCCTCGCGCAAGGCCGACACCAGGGTCTCGACGGCGGCCTCGTCGCGCGGCGAGCGGCCTTCGTCGAGCAGGTTGTAGAAGCCGCCGCACAGGATGGGCACGATCGTGAACGGCGCGTCGCCGAGGCGCTTCTGCAGGTAGAGGACCTGGAACTCGATCGAGTGCTCGTCGCGATGCGCCAGCTCGCCGCGGTACGCCGTGTCGCCGAGCTTCGCGGCGACGCGGTCCACGAACGCCGTGTCGGTCACCGCCTTGCCGAGCGGCGTCTGGAAGTGCTTCCGCGTGAGCGCGAAGAAGTCGCCGACCAGGTTGTGGCCCGTGCCCAGGATGACGAAGCGAAGCGGTGCCGGAGGCGCCGCCGGGATCTCGAGAAACGCGCGCGCCATGAGCGGCCCTTCGCGCCGCGGGTCCAGGTGTGGCGCCAGGACCGCGCGCGGCAGCTTCGCGCCGTTCTCCGCCGCCCCGTCGGCGGCGCGCTTCGCGGCCGCGTCCGCGAAGTGCTGATCGAGCATCGTCTCGAGCGCGTCGCGCTCGGCCGGGTACGAGACGCCCTCCAGCGCGGCGGGGCGGATCTCGAGCTGGTGGTACTGCTCGCGCGCCTCGGCCAGCGCGCGCTCGAAGCGCGGCGATTCGAGCATGAGCAGCTCGTCGAGCTGCGCGATGAAGTCGCGGATCATGTTGCCGACGCGCAGGTCCTTGCTCTCGCGCATCACGGCCGCGCTGATGTCGGTGAGCGACACGGTGCCGTCCAGCAGCTGCAGGATCGCGAGCGATTCGATGCCCAGCACGGGCTGGCCGGGCATGATGCCCATGGGGTCGTTCACCACGAGCAGCTCGCGCTCGCCGTCGCGCACGGGCAGGATCATGAGCCGGCGCAGCCGCGGGTACTCGGGCAGGTCGTCGGCGCTCTCGCGCACCGTGCCGGGCGGCAGGATGATGCGCGGCTTCTCGCCCGCGTCGGGCTCGGCGCCGGGAACGATGATGCGCGGCTTCGCGGGCGGATCGTCGGGGGTGAACGCCAAGAGGTCTCCCGGTGGAGGTGGAAAGGGGCGGGAAAGCGGGGAGTCTAGCGCCTCGGGGCCGAATCGGCAGCCCGGCGACGTCACGCGACCCCGTGCCTGGCGACCGCCACCCGCGCGGCCACCGCTCACGTGAACGTCAGCGACGCCCGGGCCAGCGGGCCGAGAGGCCGCCGGCGATGCCGTACTGCTCGACGCCCCCGAAGCACGCGCGCACCTGCAGGGCCGCCTCGGGGGTCAGCCAGAAGCGGCCGCGTCCGCCGAGCACCGTACCGTCGAACGGGCCGAGGAGCCCGAGCGAGGGCCCGATCTCGATCCGCGGCGTCGGATGGAGGGTCGCCTCGAGCGACAGGTTGCCCATCTGCTGCAGGGGCAGGTCCTCCATGAACCGGATCGCGAAGGACGCATCGTCGCGCGAGCCGAATCGCAGGTGCCCGCTCACGTCGTACCGATCCCGCTTCTCGCCGCCGGCGGCGAACGAGTGCTCCGCGTGCAGCCAGCCGACCCCGATGCCGGTGACCTCGCGTTCGAGCGCGAGATAGGGATTCACGTAGCGGTTGGTGAGCGAGCCGCCGGGGTCGGTGGTCGTGCCGCCACCGTACGGGTCGATGCGCGTGCGCGGGTCCTGCTTCTCGCGCACCTGCCCGCCCCGGACGCCGATCACGACTCCGGCCGGCGTCTCGTGCTCGACCTGCAGCGCACCCCCGCGCAGCTCGCGATCCACCACGTCGATGACCTGGTTGTTGCACCCGCGGGTGACGATGCCGTACTGCCCGACGCCCGCGGCGGCGTCGAACCGTGTCTCGCCGTGCCGGTGGGAGGAATCGCGGGGCGCGTCCACGGAGAGCGGCAGGACGGCGATGATCGTGGCGAGTGCGGCCGTGCGGAGCGACATCGGCACCTCCGGAATGGGGGCCGGGGGAACGCCGCGAGTGTGCACCCGCGTCCGGCCCGGCGCCAGCGCCCGGGCGCGCCGAAACCGGCGTGCGTTCGCGGCCCGGATGCTGCAAGATGCGCGCGGCATGACCACTCAGGCGATGGGCAAGCTCCTCGATTCCTATCTTGCGGACCTCGAAGGGCAGCCGGGCTTCTGGCGCGGCGTGCGCAACGAGGTGCCCGTGTTCGTCTTCAGCGACGACGAACACGACCGCATGCGCATCATGTCGCCCATCGGCGTGGTCGAAGAGCTGGAGCCGGACCTGCTGCACATCCTGCTGCAGGCCAACTACGATCGCGCGCTCGACGCCCGTTACGCCATGCGGGGGAACGAGCTCTGGTCGGTCGTGGTGCACCCTCTGGCGACGCTGGCCACGGACGACCTGCCAGCGATGTTCGACCAGGTCACCACGCTGGTGAAGAACACCGGATCGACGTTCGCGTCCACCGAGCTCGTCTTCAAGTCGTTCCCGTCCGACCAGATCGTGATCGAGACCGAGGACGACGACGAGGAAGACGAGAACGGGGACGGCGAGGGCGGCGTGGTCGACGACGACGAAGACGAGGGCGAATCCTCCTCCCGATGAATCCCGCGAACGGGGCCGTACCCGCGATCGGCATCGAAGTCCGCGTGGACCGCAACACGGTCCTGCCCGGGCGCGTGTGGTGCGCCGAGCGCCCGCGCGCGGTCGTCGGCATCGTGCACGGGCTGGGCGAGTACAGCGGGCGCTACGCGGCGCTCGCGTCCGACCTGGTGCGCGCGCGCTGCACGGTCGTGTCGCTCGACCTGCCGGGGCACGGCGAGGCGCCGGGCGTGCGCGGCGACTTCCCGTCGTGGGAGGCGGTGCGCGACCAGATCCTGCCGGCCATGTTCACGGCGCCGCGCGGCCTGCCGGACCAGCCGGGCGGCGAGTTGCCGCGCATCCTGCTGGGCCACAGCATGGGCGGCGTGATCGCGATCGACTACGCGCTCGCGCACCCGCGCGACCTGCTCGCGCTCGTCGTGAGCGCGCCGGCGCTGCGCTCGCCGATGCCGCCCTGGTGGAAGCTGGCGCTGGCCAACGTCGCCCGCGCGACCGCGCCGACGTCGGGCTTCCCCAACGGCCTGGACCCGAACGGCATCTCGCGCGACCCCGAGGTGGTCAAGGCCTACAAGGACGACCCGCGGGTGCACGACCGCATCACGCCGCGGCTCTACTTCGCGTTCAACGAGGCGCGCCAGCGCTGCCTGCGCGAGGCGCGCACGCTGCAGGTGCCGACGCTCATCCTGCAGGGCATGGGCGACCGGCTCGTCGATCCCAAGGGCGCGCTCGAGTTCGCGGGCGCGGCGCCGCACGGCATGATGCGCTTCGTGACGCTCAAGGACGTCCACCACGAGATCTTCAACGACCTGGGCCGCGAGGCGGTCATCAAGGACGTCGCCGCCTGGCTCGACGCCGTGCTCGTGGTATGAGCACCGGGAAGATCGTCTCCGTGCGGGTGGGCCGCATTCGCGAGCTGCCGCGCCCCGAGTGGGACCACCACGAGCAGCGCACGTGGCACTCGGCGTACGGCAAGGACGAGGTCGCGGGCCGCGTGCGCGTCGGTACGCTCGGGCTGGACGGTGACGAGCAGGCCGACAGGCGCCACCACGGCGGGCCGCAGATGGCGGTGCTCGCGTATGCGGCCGGGCACTACCCGCACTGGCGCGCGATGCGCGGCCTCGAGTCGATGGGGCCCGGCGGATTCGCCGAGAACCTGACGGTCGAGGGCCAGGACGAGACTTCCGTGTGCGTGGGTGACGTGTTCGAGGCCGGTGGCGCCGCGCTGCAGGTCTCGCAGCCGCGGGGCCCTTGCGCGGCGATCTCGCGCTGGTGGAACGAGCCCGACATGGTCAGGCGCTCGACCGAGACGTCGCGCACGGGCTGGTACCTGCGCGTGCTGCGCGAGGGCGTGCTCGCGCGCGGCGACTCGGTGCGGCTCGTCGAGCGCCCGTGCCCCGAGTGGACGGTGACGCGCGTCTTCCGCCTGCGCGTGGGCCTCGAGCACGACCCGCAGG
>CAZIXL010000071.1:0-9331 GCA_964542885.1 uncultured bacterium | reverse complement strand
GTGCGTCGGGATCGCGCTCGTCTTCCGGAGCTGGTTCTACGCGGCGCTCATTCCGTCGATGATCTTCGGCCTTTCGCGCCGTATGGCCGTCGAGGAAACGTTCCTCCTCCAGCACTTCGGCGACGAGTACCGCGTCTACATGGCGCGCACGAAGCGGCTGCTGCCGGGGGTGTACTGATGCCGTTCCGCACTCGCACCCGGCGGCCGGACGGCGAAGCGCCGAGCACCGACGCCGACGCCTGTCGCGAGGCGGCGCTGCGGCTGCTCGAACGCAGTCGACGTACGCGCGCCGACCTGGCGCGCCGCCTCGCCGACCGCGGCTTCGCCGCGGCAACGGTCGACGAGGTGCTCGAACGACTCGAGCACGTGGGCCTGGTGGACGACGCCGAGTACGCGCGCGCGTTCCTGGCGGGCCGCTGGGGGCGCCGGCCGTCGGGCTGGAAGCGCCTGCAGCAGGAACTGCGCGCCCGCGGCGTGGACGAAGCCGACGTGCGCGAAGCACGCGCCCGCATCGAGGAGCGAGAGGGCGAGGTGGACGAGGTCGCGGCCGCGCGCAAGCTGGTCGCCCGGGCCGCGCGCCGCTACGAGCGGCTCGAACCGCGGGTGCGCGCCCAGCGGCTCTACGCCCTGCTCGCGCGCCGCGGGTTCGACGGCGACGTGATCCGGCGCGCGCTGGCGCTGCCCGACGAGGATTCGCACGAGGACCAGGAATAGCCGCGGGCACCCGGCGGACGCCGGACGCCGCGCTGCGTGAACCCCGCCCCGGAGGAAGGAAGCGAGCCATGTCTGCGTACGTCGTCGTCACCATCGACATCCACGACCCGGAGGGCTACGAGAAGTACAAGGCGCTCGCGCCCGATTCGATCGGCCGCCACGGGGGCCGCTACCTGACGCGTGGCGGCGCGGTCGAGGTGCTCGAAGGCGAGTGGCCGAAGCGCCGGTTCGTGATCCTCGATTTCCCCGACATGGACGCCGCGCGCCGCTGGCACGCGTCCGCCGAATACGCCGGCCCGAAGGCCATGCGCCAGGCGGCCTCGACCACCGTGATGCTGCTCGCCGAGGGCCTGCCCGTGCCGTTCGCCCCGGGCGAGGCGAACAACCCGGCGTGACGGGGTCGGCCGGAGCATCCGCTCCGGCCGGCTTCCGGGAGGGGGAGGACCCATGCGTTCGTACGCCATCGCTGCCGTGGCGGCGCAGATGGGCGCCGCGATCGACCAGTTGGGGAACGCCATCGACGCGTGCCCCGACGCGGTCTGGGAGTCGGAGCCGGTGGAGCGGGCCGTGTGGTACCTCGCGTTCCACACGCTGTTCTGGCTCGATTACTACCTCGCCGGCTCGCCCGAGGGCTTCGCGCCACCCTCGCCCTACGGGCTCGAGGAGATGGACCCGGCGGGCGTCTACCCGCCGCGCACGTACTCGAAGGACGAGTTGCGCGCGTACCTCGCGCACGGCCGCAGCCGCTGGCGCACCGTGTTCGCCGCCCTCGACGACGAGGCGGCCGCGCAGCCGTGCGGCTACCCGCGACGCGGGGGTTCGGTGCTCGAGTTGATGATCTACAACCTGCGCCACGTGCAGCACCACGCCGCCCAGCTCAACCTGCTGATCCGCCAGGCCGGCCACGAGCCGCCTCGCTGGGTGTCGCGCACGCCACCGGGACCCGAGCGGACCTGAAGCGCGCGCCGCGCCCGCGGCATCGCCCGGAACGTCCTCCCGGCACGCGCGAGGGGCGCGGGACCTTGCGGCTCCGCGCCCCCCGGCGTTCGCCGCGGTCAGCGGCCGCGGACGAAGATCGTCTTGCGGGCCAGCTCCACGTCCCCCGCGCGCACGCGCACGAAGTAGACGCCGTCGCGCGCGGACTCGCCGCGGTCGTTGCGCCCGTTCCAGGTGAACGGGTGGACGCCCGCCGCCAGCGGCCCGTGCTGCAGCGTCGCGACGCGGCGGCCGGCCAGGTCGTGCACCGACACGTCGACGTCGCCCGAGCGCGGCAGGCTCAGCGTGAACCGGGCCTCGCCCACGGCCGGGTTCGGGCCCACGGTCGAGAACGCCACCGCGGAGGCCGGGTCGACCACCGCACCCGAGCCGTCGATGCCGGTCTGCAGCGCCGCGCCGTCGGTCGCGGAGACCTCGGCGTCCTGCGCCACGACCTCGCCTCCGTGATCCGCGCCGGCGCGCAGCCGGAGCTTCAGGCGCAGCGGCAGCACCGCGCCGTTCGCACCCGGGTCGGTCGCGACGAGGCCCACGAGCAGCTCGCTGCCCGAGACTTCGTGCAGCACGAGCCAGCCGGGCGGCGTGCCGTCGGTGCCGAAGTCCTCGACGTCGTAGCGGTCGGCCGGGAACCGCAGCGCCACGCGCGCGGCGCCGACGCGGTCGGCCCCGAGCAGCGTGATCGGCAGGTCCAGCGCGTCGCCGCTTGCGCGCGGGTCGCCGAACGACAGCGCCACGGAAGGCTCGGCATGGCCGCCCGAGCCCGGCGCCTGCCGGCCGCGCAGGATCGTCCACGCGCAGCACAGCACGTCGTCGAGCGAGAACGTGCCGTCCTGGTTGCAGTCGTAGCGGGCCGTCGTGTCGGGGCAGCTCCCGCCCGGCACGAGGCAGCGCACCATGAGCACGAGGTCGCGCACGTCGGAGCGGCCGTCGTGGTTCACGTCGCAATGCGACTGCACGCAGAAGTGGGCGGTGGGGACCGCGCAGCGCGCATTCGGCAGGCTCGTGCAGCGCAGCAGGCACGAGGGCACGCCCGCGCCCGCGGCGTCGGCCCCGAGCAGCGAGTCGGCCCACAGCGCCCAGGCCTGGACGGGCATGGGATCGGCCGTGGGCGGCACAGGCGCGCGTGCCACGCCCACGCGCAGCACCGGCGCGAAGGCGTACGCCGAGTCGTTCGGCGCGGCCGCGTGCGGCGGGATGGGCGCGCCCTGGGTCGCGAACATCACGAACGCGGCGCCGCCGTCGCTGCGCCGGGTCCAGGTGAGGGTCATGCCCGCGGCCGGGCCCACCGGCTCGAGCGCGCGCACGGCGATGCCCGGGGCCACGCGCAGTACGCCCTGCACGCCCGCGAGCGCCACCGGCGTCGCGATGCGCATGGCCACGCTGGCCGTGTCGTTCACGAGCGGGGCGTTGCAGCCGCCGGGGCCGGCGGGCGGCGCCCAGTCGAACGCGAAGCACGGCTCGGGCGGCGGCGTGCCGCAACTGTCGACGACGAACGGGAAGTGGCCCGCACGGAGCGCGATCACGTTCGCCGAATCGCACATCGAGACCTGCACGGACTCGACCGTCAGCCCATTGCCGCCTGCCGGGAGCGCGGGCAGCAGCGCCGTGGCGGTCCAGCGCGAGGGCGCCTGGACGCACGGCCGGCCCATGCAGTCGTTGACGGCGAAGATCGCGCGCACGATCGGCGGGCCCGGACGGATGCCCGCGTAGACGACCGGCACCAGCTCGAGGCGGCGGAACGACACGCAGTCGTCCGGCAGCACGCCCGACAGCGTGACCGGGAAGGCCTCACCGTCGCACACCACGGGTTCGCACGTCGCGCACGGCAGTTTGCCGATCACCACCTTGTCGATGAACGGCAGCGAATCGGCGGGCGGGCAATCGGCTCGCACCGTGAACGCAAAGTAGGCGACGTGCATCGAGTCGGGCGGGAAGGAATCGTTGCACGCGGTGCGCGCGATCTCCACGCGCAGCGGGTAGCTGCTCGCCGGCAGCGGCGGCAGCAACGTGTCGGCCCGCCACGGCGTCATCACGGTCGGGCACGGGCCCGCCCGGCACGAGCCGTCGTCCACCACGATTCGCAGGATCGGCGGGCCGACCACCGTGAGCGGCGACGGGAGCAACTCCACGCGCTTCACGGTCCAGCACATGTTGGGGAACAACCCGGCGACGTGCACCGGGATCGGGCGTTCCGCGCAGGCGACCGGCGGGCAGGTGTCGCAGCCGGCCACGGGCTGGCCGATCACCACCTTCGACACCCAGGGCAGCGTGTCCAGGCGCGGCGGCGGCGGCGGCGGAGGCGGCGGAGGAGGCGGCGGGTCGGCGGCGACCGCGAGCGCGGCGAGCACCGGCAGCGCGAGCAGGACGAGGCTGCCCGCAAGGACGAAGGGTGATACGCGACGCAGGTGCATGGCGCATTCCTCGGCCGGATCGTCGCGGGCAAGGGGACGGGTCCGGCTCCGCGGACGCCGTGGCGTCCGCTCGTGTGGGGTGGTTCCCGGTCGGGAACGCGCAAAGACTAGGGCCCCGCTCCGCGGCGGTTCAAGCGCGGAATCGGCGGGGAGCGCGGCGGACCCCGACTGCCGCGGGGTGCGGGCGGAGTCCCGCGCGCACCAGGGGTGGTGTGCACCCGCACGTCCCTTTCCGCTATCTTCTCGCGGTTTCCGACCCGCATTCCGGCAGGCCCGGCGCCCCGTGCGCGGCCTGCGACGACTCCGCCCCGGGAGACCGGATGTCCCAGCACGCCAGCCTCGAGACCGGCGCCCAGCTGCGCCGGGCCTTCCTCGATTTCTTCGTCCAGCGCGGGCACACCGAGGTGCCGTCCAGCCCCCTCGTGCCGCACGGCGACCCGACGCTCATGTTCACGACGGCGGGCATGGTGCAGTTCAAGCCCTACTACTCGGCGGGCGACGACGTGCCCTACACGCGCGCGACGTCGGTGCAGAAGAGCCTGCGCCTCACCGACCTCGACAACGTCGGGATCACGCCGCGGCACGACACGTTCTTCGAGATGCTGGGCAACTTCTCGTTCGGGCCGAAGGCGAAGGGCGCCTACTTCAAGGAAGAGGCGACCGCGTTCGCGTGGGAGTTCGTCACGAAGGTGCTCGACCTGCCGCGCGAGCGGCTGCACGTCTCCATCTTCGGGGGCGAGGAGGGCGTCCCGCGCGACGACGAGGCCTCGGCGCTGTGGCAGAAGCTGGGCGTGCGCGCGGACCACATCGTCGCCCTCGGCCGGAAGGACAACTTCTGGGGCCCGGCCGGCGGCGCCGGCGCGTGCGGGCCGTGCAGCGAGATCTACTTCGACCTCGGCGAGAAACGCCCCGACTACCTGCCCGAGGGCGCGTTCTGGGGCGAGGCGCCCGGCGATCCCGGCGACCGCTACATGGAGTTCTGGAACCTGGTCTTCCCGCAGTTCGACGCACAGCCCGACGGCCGGCTCGAGCTGCTGAAGAACCCGGGCATCGACACGGGCATGGGCATCGAGCGGCTCGCGCTCATCCTGCAGGGCAAGTCCACGATCTTCGAGACCGACCTGTTCGCACCGCTCGTCGACTCGGTGCTCTCGCACGCGACGAAGATCGCCGACCGCAAGGCGGCCGTGCGCGACGCGCGGATCATCGCCGACCACGTGCGCGCGCTGTCGTTCGCGATCTCCGAGGGCGCGCTGCCGGGCAACGAGGGCGCGGGCTACGTGCTGCGCCGGCTGCTGCGCCGCGCGGTGACGCGCGGCCGCTCGCGCGCGGGGCTGGGCCTGCACGAGAACTTCCTCGCGCAGGCGGCCGAGCGCGCGATCGAGCGCTTCGGCGGCCACTACAAGGAGCTGGTCACGCACCGCGAGCGCATCCTGCGCGTGCTCGAGCAGGAGGAGACGAACTTCGGGCAGACGTACGAGGCGGGCATGGCGCGGCTCGAGGAACTGCTCGGCAAGGGTGCGGCCCGCGTCTCGGGGGCCGACGCGTTCCTGCTGCACGACACGTACGGCTTCCCGATCGAGCTGACCGAGGAGATCGCGGCCGCGCGCGGCGTGGCGGTGGACCGCGACGGCTTCGAGGCGGCGATGGACGAGCAGCGCCAGCGCGCGCGCGCGGCGAGCAAGTTCGCCACGGGCGCCGAGGCGGGGCGCGCGCCGTGGACGGTCGTCGCGACCGGACCCGACTCGGTGTTCCTCGGCTACGACGCGACGAGCGCCGACGGCGTGAAAGTGACGCGCTGGCGCGAGGCCGGCGACGCGCTCGAGGTGGTGCTCGACCGCACGCCCTGCTACGCCGAGTCCGGCGGGCAGGTGGCCGACCGCGGCCTGCTCGAGGGCGGCGGCGTGCGCGCGTCGCTCGTGCACGTCTACAAGGAGGACGACGCGATCGTCCACCGGCTCGCGCTCGAGGACGGCGACCGCGCCGCGCTGCTCGCGGCGAGCGCCGCGGGTGCGCTCGCGGCGGTCGTGGACCCCGCGCACCGGCGGCCCGTGCAGCGCCACCACACCGCGACGCACCTGCTGCACGCGGCGTTGCGCACGGTGCTGGGCACGCACGTCCACCAGGCGGGCTCGCTCGTCGCGCCCGACCGGCTGCGCTTCGACTACGCGCACTTCGAGTCCCCGGGCGAGGACCAGCTCGCGCGCATCGAGGCGCGCGTCAACGACTGGGTGCTGGCGAACCGCGGCGTGAGCTGGAAGGTCATGCCGATCGACGAGGCCAGGGCGCTGGGCGCCATGGCGCTCTTCGGCGAGAAGTACGGCGCCGAGGTGCGCATGGTCACCGTCGAGGGCGTTCCCGAGGCGCACATCGAGCCCAGCCGCGAGCTGTGCGGCGGCACGCACGTCGCGCGCACGGGCGACATCGGCGCGTTCGTCCTGACGGGCGAGTCGGCGATCGCGAGCGGCGTGCGCCGCATCGAGGCGCTGTGCGGCACCGAGGCGCTGGCGTTCCTGCGCGCCCAGCAGGCGCTGCTCGGTGAGGCGGCGCACGCGCTGCAGGCCGCGCCCGCGGCGGTGCCGGCGCAGGTCGAGAAGCTCAAGGCCGAGATCGCGGCGCTGCGCAAGGCGCAGGCGGAGAGCAGCAAGCAGGGCCTCGAGGCCGAGTTCGAGAAGCTCGCGGCGGGCGCGACGACCGCGCCCGGCGGGCGCTGGGTCGTGGCCGAGCTGGGCGCCGGCGCCGACACCAACGCGGTGCGCGAGGCGGCCGACAAGCTGCGCGGGCGCCTGGGCCGGGGCGCCGCGGTCCTCGCGCTGCAGAACGACGGCAAGCTCACGTTCCTCGCGGCGGTCACCGACGACCTCGTGGCCGAGAAGAAGCTGAACGCGTCCGAGCTGGTGAAGGCGGTCGCGCAGGTGACCGGCGGCTCGGGCGGCGGCAAGCCGCACCTGGCGCTCGCCGGCGGCAAGGACGCCGGCAGGCTCGCGGCCGCGCTCGACGAGGCGCGGCGCCGGATCACCGAGGCCCTGGGCTCGTGATCGGCGGGCTCTCCTGGCTCGAGGTGCTGTTCCTGCTGCTCATCGCGGCGGTCCTGATCTTCGGGTTTCTCGTATTCCTACGGAGGATCGAGTGAAGGCACTGGTCCTGGCGGGCGGCCGCGGCACGCGGCTGCGCCCCATCACGCACACGCGGGCCAAGCAGCTGGTCCCGGTGGCGAACAAGCCCGTGCTCCACTTCGGGCTCGAGTCCATCGCCGCCGCCGGCATCCGCGAGGTCGGCATCATCGTGAGCGACCCGCGCGAGATGCTGCAGCCCGACCACCGCACCGGCGAGCTGATCACGGTGCTGGTCAACTCGCAGGCCGAGATCCGCGCCGACGTCGGCGACGGCTCGCGCTTCGGGCTGAAGGTGACCTACCTCGAGCAGGAGGCGCCGCTCGGCCTGGCGCACGCGGTCAAGATCGCCGAGGACTTCATGGCCGGCGACTCGTTCGTGATGTACCTGGGCGACAACCTGATCAAGGACGGCATCACCCACTTCGTGCGCGAGTTCGAGGCCGAGAAGCCCGACGCGCAGATCCTGCTCGCGAAGGTGTCGCGGCCCTGGGAGTTCGGCGTGGCCGAGCTGCAGGGCGAGCGCGTCGTGAAGCTCGAGGAGAAGCCCAAGCAGCCGCGCAGCGACCTGGCCCTGGTGGGCGTCTACCTGTTCACGTCGTCGATCTTCGACGCCGTGCGCGCGATCCAGCCCTCGCCGCGCGGCGAGCTCGAGATCACCGACGCGATCCAGCACCTGATCACCACGGGGCGCAACGTCCGCTCGCACGTGATCCACGGCTGGTGGAAGGACACGGGCCGCGTCGAGGACCTGCTCGAGGCGAACCGCATCGTGCTCTCGGACCTCGAGACGCGCGTGCAGGGCAGCGTGGACGCGGCGACCGTGATCGAGGGCCCCGTCGACATCGGCCCCGGCGCCGTGGTGGAGCGCTCGCGCCTGCGCGGGCCGCTCGTGATCGGCGCGAACGCGCGGATCACCGACAGTTACATCGGGCCGTTCACCGCGCTCGCCGACGGCGTGACGCTCGAGAAGTGCGAGATCGAGCACTCGATCGTGCTCGACCGCAGCGCGATCCGCGACATCCCGGGCCGCATCGAGTCGAGCCTCGTCGGCCGCGACGTGGTCGTCACCGCGAGCGAGTCGCGTCCGAGCGCGCACCGGCTGATGCTCGGCGACACGAGCCGGGTGGAGCTGGCATGAGGGTGATGGTCACCGGCGCCGCCGGCATGCTGGCCCACACGCTGCTGCCGCGGCTCGAAGCCGCTGGGCACGAGGTGGTGGCGGTCTGCCATCCCCAGGACGGCGCGGCCCCCACACCGGGCGAGACGCGGCGCGTGGACGTGACCGACTACCCGGCGCTGCTCGCCGCGGCGCGCGAGACGCGGCCCGACTGGGTGGTGCACCTGGCCGCGTGGACCGACGTGGACGGCTGCGAGGGCGACCCCGACCGCGCGTTCCTGGTGAACGGGCTCGGCACGCGCAACGCGGCGCTCGCCGCGGCCGAGATCGACGCGGGGGTGCTCGCGATGAGCACGGACTACGTGTTCGCCGGCGACACGCCGACGCCGCGGCGCGAGCACGATCCCGTCTCGCCGCTCGGCGTGTACGGCCGCTCCAAGCTGGCGGGCGAGCGCGGCGCGCGCGAAGTGAACCGCCGCCACGTGATCGCGCGCACCGCGTGGCTCTACGGCCAGGGCGGGCGCAACTTCGTGGACACGATCCTCGCGCGAGCCCGCGAAGGGGCGCCGCTGCGCGTCGTGAACGACCAGCACGGCTGCCCGACGTGGGCGGGCGACCTCTCCGACGCGATGCTGGCCCTGCTGGAGGCGCGGCAGTACGGGACCTACCATGTCACCGGCTCGGGCCAGTGCACCTGGCACGAGCTGGCCGTCGCCGCGTGCGAGCTGGCGGGCGTCCCCGCGCGCATCGACGCGATCGGCAGCGGCGAGTTGAACCGGGCGGCGAAGCGCCCGTCGTATTCGGTCCTGCACAACGGCAGCTTCGAACACGTGACCGGGCGACGCATGCCGCACTGGCGCGACGCCCTGCAGCGCTACCTGCGCGGCTGACGCGCACCGGAGGTCGCATGGCTGGGCGAAGGAACGACGCGCCGGGTCCGCTCGAGCGGCAGGCGAAGGCGGCGCTGGCCGAGGCCGCGC
>CAZIXL010000070.1:0-9434 GCA_964542885.1 uncultured bacterium | reverse complement strand
GGCAGGCGAGGTTCGACGGCGTCGGCGCGGCGAACGTGGTCCACGACTGCGAACCGCCGTTGGGGTCCACGAACTGGGCGCCCTGGAAGAGCCGCGAGGAGCCGACCGCCGAGGGCTGCGCGAGCAGGCTGCTGCCGAGCAGCGTCGCCTGCGTGTCGTCGGCGCGCAGGACGGCACCGCCGAGCACGAGGTACACGTGGTCCGACTCGTCGACGAGCATCTCGTCGGCGGCCTGTCCCGTCCACGGCGCGGGCAGCGCCGGCAGCAGCTTCACGGCGTTCCACCAGCCCGTGGCCTCGTCGTACTGCTGCAGCTGCAGTCGCTGGTCCGTGCCCACGCGCTTGACGCTCCAGACCGCGCCGCTCGACGTCGCGGCGATCGGTCCCGGCGCCCGGCCGGGATACGCGCCCTGCGTGCCGCCGTCGGTGTCGAAGCGCTGCACGCCGACGTCGCTCGCGACGTAGACGAGGCGCGACACCGGGCTGAACGCGGGCGACTGGTCCCAGACGCCCGAGACCGGCGTGAGCGTCGAGGTCGCGCCGGCGCGGGTGATGCGGAAGAGCGTGGTCTCGAACGCGGGCGCGGCACTCCCGACCACGAACAGGTCGCCGGTCACGGGGTCGAGCGTGCTGCCCACGACGTTGAGCTGGCTCAGCGGAAGCGACACCTCCGTCGCCGTCCACCCGGGCAGGAGCGGAGTCCATGCCGCGCGGGCGGGCAGCGCGAGGGCGACGGAGCATGCGACGACGGCGAGCAGTCCGAGGATGGGTCGGAGCTTCATGGGTACTCCAGGTCCGCTGGGGGTGAGGGCGCGTCGCGGGGGGTTGCGAAGCGCGGTGGATCTCCCGAAGGGCACGCCGGCCCGGATGCGCGCGGCCCGGCACGCGACGGGCCGCGACTCCACCGGCAAGGCTAGCCGTCCGGCAGGCCGGGCTTCTAGGGGTTTCTTCGGGCGCGCGGCGGTCCGGGACGGCACCGGGGCGCCCATCTGCCCTCTTGGGTTCGCCCCCGCGAGGCCCTATCCTGTGCGCAATTCATTCCGGCCCCCGGGCGCGCCCCCGCGGCGCCCCCCATCCCACGCAAGGAGTCCACATGAGCGTCAACAAGGTGTTCCTGCTCGGCCATCTCGGGCGCGATCCCGAGGTCCGCTACACGCAGGGCGGAACGACCGTGGCCAACCTTCGCCTCGCCACCAACGAGCGCCGGCCCGACGGGCAGGGCGGCTGGAAGGACGAGACGGAGTGGCACAGCATCGTCGTGTTCGGGAAGCAGGCTGACAACGTGAAGAAGTACCTCACGAAGGGTCGCGAGATCTTCGTCGAGGGCTCGTTGCGCACGCGCCAGTGGCAGGACCAGCAGGGCCAGAAGCGCTACTCGACCGAGATCGTCGCGCGCGACATCCGCTTCGTCGGCGGTCGTGGCGGTGCCGGTGGTGGGGCGCCGGGCGGCGGTGGCTACGAGCGCCAGGCCGACGACATGGGCGCGCCGGTGCCCGGTGGCGACGACTTCGGCGACGTGGGCGGCGGCGACGACGACATTCCGTTTTGATCCTGCGCGGGCGCACCCCGTGCCCGCGGACATCGCCGATGGGGGCGATTGGCTTCGACGGGGGTTCTGAAACTTCGAGTGCAAGCCGGGGACCCGTCAACCTCGTCAAAAAGCACGGGAACTTTCATCTGCCAACGAGCAGATGGCTCTCGCTGCCTAACTAGGCAGTGACGCCTTCCCGGACCCCGCCTGTGGGGGCCGGAGCGGGCGCCAGACAAACGCAGGCTGGTCCGAAGGGGTCGCCCGGCCGCGGAGGACGAGAAACAAGCGGGCTGGCTCGCGGAGATCCCGCCGGTGGGAGCGAAGCGGGCGAGATTCAAATCACCGGACAAGCTTGTAGGACTCGCTGTGGACGAGCTTTCGGACGCGGGTTCGATTCCCGCCGCCTCCACCAATCCCACGCACGAGCCGCCCGGGGACCGGGCGGCTCGCTTCGTTCCGGCGCTCCGGGCGGTGCCACTCCCCGGGCCGAGGCCGCGCCGGTCGCGGGGGCCGGTCCCGTGCCCCGAACGGGTTCCGCGATGGCACGAATCCGCTTGCCGCCCGGAAGGCTCCGCACTAGTCTCCCGCGTCCCGTGAACGCGGCCCTGACCCGACTTGCGGAGCGCCTGGCGCTCGTGAGGGGGCGCATCGCGGACGCCGAGAGGCGATCCGGGCGCGCCCAGGGGGTGACGACGCTCATCGGGGTGGTCAAGACGCTGGCGCCGGAAGTGGTTGCGGCGGGCGTCTCGGCGGGCCTCGCGGACCTGGGCGAGAACCGGGTCCAGGAGGCGGAGCGACACCAGGAGGCGGTGGCCCGGACGGCCTGCCGGTGGCACATGATCGGTCACCTGCAGGGCAACAAGGCGGGCAAGGCGGTCGAGCTGTTCGACATGGTGCACGGCGTGGACGATGCCGGTCTCGCCGAAACCGTGGCGCGGCGCGCCCGCGCGGCCGGACGGGTGATGCCCGTGCTGGTCGAGGTGAACGTGAGCGGGGAGGACTCCAAGTTCGGCGTGGCGCCCGCGGGGCTGCCGGCCCTGCTGGAGACCGTCGCGGGGCTCGAGGGACTCGAGTTGCGCGGGCTGATGACGGTGGGCGCGCCGGTGGAGCGCGCGGCCGAGGCACGTCCCGGCTTCGCGCGGCTGCGCGCGCTGCGGGACGACGGGGAGCGCCGCCTGGGGCGGCCGCTGCCCGAGCTGTCGATGGGAATGAGTGGCGACTACGAAGTGGCGGTCGAGGAGGGCGCGACGCTCGTGCGCGTCGGCACCGCGCTCTTCGGCGAGCGCAGGCCCTGAGGGAGGCGCCGTTGTTCGTGTTCGGAAACGTGTTCGGGGCGCTGGCCTGGCTGGTCAACCTGGCCTTCAACGTCCTGATGCTGGTGATCCTCGTCAACGCGATCCTGTCGTGGTTCCGGCTGGATCCGTCGAACGCCGTCGTGCAGCTGCTGGATCGCATCTCGGACGTCGTCTGCAACCCGATCCGTCGCCTGTTCCCGACGGTGATGAGCGGTATCGACTTCGCGCCCATGATCGCCATGGTCGCGCTCATGTTCCTGCAGCGGATCCTCGTGCCGACGCTGGAGCGCATCGCGGCGAGCATGGGGTGACGTCGGCGCGGATCGCCGTGCGCGTGCATCCCGGCGCGCGGCGCGACGCGCTGGTCGAGCGGCTGGCGACCGGTGAGTGGAAGTTGGCGGTGAGCGCGCCCCCCGAGGGCGGGCGCGCGAACGAAGCGGTGGTGGTGCTGCTGGCGGAGCTGCTCGAGGTGAAGCGCCGGCAGGTGGAGGTCACGCGGGGCGCGTCCTCGCGTTCGAAGACGGTCGAAGTGACGGGGCTGGACGCGGGCGAGACCGAACGGCGGCTCGCCGCGGCGCTCGCGGCCTCGAGGGGAAACGATGGCGAGTGACCTGCTGAACCGCATCCGCGAATCGGCCGCCTGGATCCAGGCGCGCACGCAGACGAAGCCGGAGCTGGGGATCATCCTCGGCACCGGCCTCGGCGACTTCGCGGGCGCGCTCGAGCTGGACGTCGCGATCCCCTACGAGCAGATCCCGCACTTCCCGCACTCGACGGTCGAAAGCCACGCGGGCGAGTTGCACCTCGGCACGCTCGCGGGCCGGCCGGTCGCGGTGATGAAGGGCCGCGTGCACTACTACGAGGGCTACACGATGCAGCAGGTCACGTTCCCCGTGCGCGTCCTGAAGGCGCTCGGGTGCGGGACGCTGGTCGTGACCAACTCGTGCGGCGGCATGAATCCCGACATGCCGGCGGGCTCGATCATCGTGACGACGGACCACGTGAACCTCATGGGGGCGAACCCGCTCATCGGCCCGAACGACGAGGAGCTGGGACCGCGCTTCCCCGACATGAGCGAGCCCTACTCGCGCGCGCTGGTGAAACTGGCGGAACGGGTGGCGCTCGACCTGAAGATCCCGCTGCAGCGCGGCGTGTTCGTGGCCGTGGCGGGACCGAACCTCGAGACCGTGGCGGAGTACCGGTTCCTGCGCGGGCTCGGGGCCGACATCGTGGGCATGTCGCTCGTGCCCGAGAACCTGGTGGCCGTGCACGGGGGCCAGCGCGTGCTGGCGTTCAACGTGGTCACCGACGCGTGCCTGCCCGATGCGCTGCACCCGGTGGACATCGCCGCGGTGCTCGCGGTGGCGGGGCGCACGGCGCCGACGCTCACCCGGCTCGTGACCGAGGTGGTGCGGCGTCTCGACGAAGCGGAATCCAGGCCGTGATGGACGCGGCGCCGGGGGGCGCCGCGATCGAGAAAGCGGAGGCATGACGATGGCGAGCGCGCGCAAGAAGGGCGCAAGCAAGGCGAAGCCCGCGAAGGGCACGGCGAAGAAGAAGGCTTCCGCGAAGGCGAAGCCGGCTCCGAAGCCGAAGCGTCCGGCCGTTGCGAAGAAGGCGCCCGCGCGCAAGCCCGCGGCGAAGGCCGTCAAGCCCGCGAAGCCCGTGAAGGCCGCGAAGCCGTCGAAGCCCGCGAAGCCCGCGCCGAAGCCGGTCGCGAAGGTCGCGGCGAAGCCCGTCGCGAAGCCGGTCGCGAAAGCGGCGGTGAAAGCCGCGCCGCCCGCCAAGGGCGCGAAGGCCGCCGCCAAGGCCGCCCCGCCGGCCAAGGGCGGCAAGGCCGCGCCGCCGGCGCCGCCCGTCCGCACGGGCCCGCCGCGGCTGGTGCCCGTCGCCACCGACTCGCGCGCGCGCTCGGCCAAGCCGCCGACGGGCAAGTCGCGCCTCGTCTCGAAGGCCCCTGCGGAAGTGCGTCCGCTCGGCGTGCTGCCGCCCGAGTCCATCGCCCGGCCCCGGCACACGCCCGGCCGCAGCCCCGCGCCGCCGATGCGTTCGTCGTCCGCGAGTGCGCCGGCCAAGCCCGTGACGCCGAAGAAGGGAGACGATCGTTTGAGCCCCGACGACCTCAAGGACTTCGAAGGCCGCCTGCTCGCCGAGCGCACGCGGATCATGCGCGAGATGGGTCACCTCGAGAGCACCGTGCTCAAGGTGAACCCGCGCGACTCGGCCGGGGAGCTGTCGGGGTACTCGTTCCACATGGCCGACGCCGGCACCGACTCGATGGAGCGCGAGAAGGCGTTCGACATCGCCTCGAAGGAAGGCCGGCTGCTGCTCGAGATCGACGACGCGCTGCGGCGCGTGTACGGCGGCACCTACGGCCTGTGCGAGGCGAGCGGCAAGCCCATCTCCCGCGCGCGCCTCGAAGCGCTGCCCTGGGCGCGGCTGTCACTCGAGGAGCAGGAGAAGCTCGAGAAGGAGCAGCGGGCCGGCCGGAACGCACCGGGCGCGGAGTGAAGCGCTCGCCCGCACTGCTCTTCGGCGTCGCCACGGTCGCGGTCGTCCTCGACCAGTGGACGAAGCGCCTCGCCACCGAGCACCTGGCCTACGGGCCGCCCGTGAAGCTGCTGGGCGAGTTCGTCCAGCTCACGTTCACGCGCAACTCGGGCATCGCGTTCGGCCTGCTGGCCGGGCGCAACTTCCCGCTCTACGTGTTCTCGATCGTGGCGGCCGCGGCCGTGCTCGTGCTGTTCGCGCGGCACGCGACGCTGTCGGTCGCCCGGCACCTGTCGCTCGCGCTCATCCTGGGCGGGGCGATCGGCAACCTGATCGACCGCATCACGTCGGGCGAGGTCGTGGACTTCGTCCTGCTCGCGTGGCGCGGTCACGAGTTCCCGGTGTTCAACCTGGCCGACGTCGCCGTGACGAGCGGCGTGTGCCTCTTCGCGCTCGCGTGGTCGCACGACCACGAGCACGTGCCCGCCGACGCGGCGCCGTCCGAGCCGGCCGAGGAGTCCCATGAACCGCACGATCAGCCTGGACGCGCCGCCGGAGGCAGCGGGCCAGAGGGTGGACCGCTGGCTGGCGAAGGCGCGGATCGGGCTCAGCCGTAACCGCGTCCAGGCGCTGATCGACGCGGGGCAGGTGAGCGTGAACGGGCGCCCGGCCCGTGCCTCGCAGCGGCTGAAGGACGCCGACCGCGTGGTCGTCGAGGTGCCACCGCGCCGCCGCTCGCGGCTCGAGCCCGAGGCGCGCCCGCTCGCGATCGTGCACGAGGACGACGCGGTGCTCGTGCTCGACAAGCCCGCCGGCCTGGTCGTGCACCCCGGCGCCGGCGTGCAGAGCGGCACGCTCGTCCACGCGCTGCTCCACCACGCGCCGGCGATCGCGACGGTGGGCGGCGAAGGTCGTCCCGGCATCGTGCACCGCCTGGATCGCGACACCTCGGGCCTGCTGGTCGTGGCCAAGACGGAGGAGGCGTACCTCGCGCTCGTCGAGGCGCTCCGGGCGCGGACCGTGAAGCGCGCCTACCAGGCGCTCGTCTGGGGCGACCCCGGCCCGAACCACGGGTACGTCGACCTGCCGATCGGCCGCGACCCGAAGGACCGCAAGCGCATGGCGGTGGTCCGCCAGGGCGGGCGGCCGTCGCGGACCCACTGGCAGGTCGAGGAGCGCTACGGCCTCGCCTCGCTGCTCGAGGCGCGCCTCGAAACGGGACGCACCCACCAGATCCGCGTGCACATGGCCGCGGTCCGGCACCCGGTCGTGGGGGATCCGGTCTACGGCGGCAGGGCCAGAAAATCGTTGAGCCTGCGCCCCTCGGAGCGTAGCCTCGCGGACGCCTTGCTGCGCCTGTTGCGCCGGCAGGCTCTGCACGCGGCCGCGCTCGAGTTCACGCACCCCGTCTCGGGCAGGCTGCTTCACTTCGAATCGCCGATACCGGACGATTTTGCCCGGGCGCTCGAGCTGCTTCGGGCGTTCGTCGCCCCGCGGACCCCGTGATCCATCCCATGGTCGATTCGCCGACGCCCGACGTCATCCTGCTCCGGCTCCCGAGCCGGCTCGAGCTCCTCGCCGTGCTCGACCGCGTGACCCTGGCGGTCTGCGAGCGCATGGAGTTCGACGACGACACGACTTCCCAGGTCAGCATGTCCGTGATCGAGGCCGGCACGAACGCGGTCCAGCACGGCAACAAGCAGGACGCGTCGAAGGACTTCGAGGTGAGGTTCACCCTGCATCCCGACCGGCTCGAGGTGGCGGTGCACGACCACGGCAAGGGCTTCGACCTCACGAACCTGCCCACCGACGTCACCTCGCCCGAGCACCTGTTCGACATGCGCGGCCGCGGCATCTTCATCATGAAGTCCTGCTGCGACGGCGTGGATTTCCGGTTCGGCGACGGGGGCACCTCCTGCCTGCTGGTGAAGCACCGGCCCCAGGTCGAGTCGCGCGCCGTCGACGCCTGAGGGAACGGGTTGCCCCGCATCCTCGCCGTGGACTGGGGTGAGCGCCGGGTGGGCCTCGCCGTCTGCGATCCCACGGGGACTCTGGCGAGCGGACTCGAGACGCTGGTCGTGAACGGGCGCCCCGACGCCGTGCGGCGCGTCGTGGCCGCTGCGGCCGACGTCGAGGCCGACTCGATCGTGGTCGGGCTGCCGCTGCTGCTCTCGGGCGAGCGCGGCGAGGCGGCGCACGCCGCCGAACGCTTCGCGGCCGACCTCGCGGCGGCGAGCGGGCTGCCGGTGGCCACGTGGGACGAGCGGCTCACCTCGTCGCTGGCGAGCCGGCGCATGCGCGAGCGCGGCGAGCGCGGCGGGCCGAAGGGCCGCGTGGACCAGGACGCGGCGATCGCGCTGCTGGAGTCCTGGCTCCAGAAGCTCGAGGCCGACCGGCGGCGCGCCGCGGCGGAGGAGCCGTGAGGCCGGCCCGCCCGCGGCGCGCGTTCCGGCCCCTGCGCTGGGCGTGGCTGCTGCTGCTGGCGGCGCTGCTCCTGCCGGTGTACGAGTTGCTCCTGCCGGCGGGCATCCTGCCGGCGCCTGAGCGCCGCGTGGTGATCATCGAGCGCGGCCAGTCCCTGCACGCGATCGCGGCCGAGCTGCAGCGCGTGGGCATCGTCCGCAGCCCGACCACGTTCCTGCTGCTCGCGCGGCTCATGCACCTCGACCGCAGCGTGAAGGCGGGCCAGTACGCGTTCCGTCGCGGCATCACGGTGCCGGCGCTGCTGCGCGCGCTCGACCGGGGCATGTACGGCCTCGACCTGTTGCGCATCCCCGAAGGCCTCACGCTGCGCCAGACCGCGGCGATCCTGGGCGCGCGGCTCGGCGTGCCGCCGGGCGAGATCGAGACCCTGGCGACCGACCCCGCGCTGCTCGACTCGCTCGGCGTGGACAGCCCCTCGCTCGAGGGGTGGCTGGCCCCGGATTCGTACGAGTGGCTGCCCGGTACGCCGGTCGAGGCCGTGCTGCGCATCATGGTCGCGCGCACGCGCGAGCGGCTGCAGAAGGCCACGGTCGGCTGCGACTCGCTGCCGCTCGACTTCGGGCCCAACGAGCTGCTCACGCTCGCCTCGATCGTCGAGGCGGAGGCGCAGGTGCACGAGGAGCGCCCGCGCATCGCCCGCGCGTACTTGAACCGGCTCGTGAAACACATGCGCCTGCAGGCCGACCCGACGGTGGGCTACGCGATCGGCCGCGGGCCGCGCTCGCGGCTGCTGCTCCGCGACCTGCGCGTCGAGTCGCCCTACAACACCTACCTGCACGACGGATTGCCGCCCGGCCCGATCTGCAGTCCGGGCTACCGCAGCATCGAGGCGGTCGTGAACGCCACCCCGAACGGCCGCGACCTCTACTTCGTGGCGCGCGGCGACGGCCGCCACATGTTCGCCGAGACGTACGCGCAGCACCTGGCCAACATCTCGGCGGCGCGCGCCCTGCAGGCGGCGATGGCGGCCGATCGTGCCGCGGCCGACAGCAGCGTGGCGGCGTCCGAGGTGCCCGCGGCGCCCGACTCCGGCCGCCGCTGACGGCGCGCGCGCGCAGCGCGGTCGCCGCGCCCGGCTGTGCTAGCATGCCCGCCCTCATGAGCGCCCCGGACCTCGTCACCATCCGCGATCCGCACGCCCCGCCCGCCGACGGCCTCGACTGGCGCGCGCGGCTCGAGCGGTTGCGCGAGCGGATCGCCGGGCTCGGTCGCGTGGTGGTGGCGTACTCGGGCGGCGTGGACTCGAGCCTCGTGCTGCGCGTGGCGGTCGAACGGCTGGGCGCGGGAGCGCTCGGCGTGATCGGGCGCTCGGACTCCTACGCCTTGCGCGAACTCGAGGCGGCGCTCGCGCAGGCCTCCGAGTTCGGTGCGGCGATCGAGGTGGTGCCGACGGGCGAGCTGTCGAACCCGGCGTTCGCGAGCAATCCGGCCGACCGTTGCTACCACTGCAAGAGCGAGTTGTACCGCCGGCTCGACGAGGTCGCGGCGCGCTTCGGCGCGGCCGCCGTGCTCGACGGCACGATCGCCGACGACGCGCTCGACCACCGGCCCGGGCGCCGGGCCGCCGCCGAGCACCGGGTGCTCTCGCCGCTCGCCGAGCTGGGCTTCCGCAAGGCCGACGTGCGCGCCGCGGCC
>CAZIXL010000069.1:0-9447 GCA_964542885.1 uncultured bacterium | reverse complement strand
TTCACCATGCCCAGCCGCCGGGCGTCCCGTCTGCCCATGAGAAAGAGGTCCATGGGGGGACACTTTCACTGACGCGTTAGGGGAGGACATATTCACTGACGTTCCACACGCCGCGAAATCGTCCTGTCGGGGCGCTCGGCGAATCGCTAGACTTTCCCGCCGAACGCCGGACGTGCGGACCCCCGCTCCGTGAGGAATCGTGGCTCACGGGTCGCAACGGGAGACGGGAGCGCGCGAGCGGCGGGGCCGGAGTCACCGAGCCTTGAACGCGTCGAGCCGCAGCCGGTCTTCCCGCCCGTGAGAAGGCTCGGTCCGCTTCCCCTGCTCGCGGCGACGCTCGCCGCCCTGGCGACGCTTTCCCGCCACCTGCCGGCCCCGGTCGCGGTCGCGCTGATCGCGCCGACGTTCGGCGTCGTCCCGGGCTGGATCTTCACGCGGCACCTCGCGCCGCGCGCGGGGCCCGCGCGCAAGCTGCTCTTCTCGCTGGTGCTCTCGCCGCTGCTCGTCGGGGGCCCCGCGGCGATCCTGCTGGCCCGCGGCGTTCCGCCCGGCGTCGTCGCGTCCGGCGCGTGCTGGGTCCTGGTCGCGCTCTCGCTCGTCGCGGTGCGGCGGTCGGGCGAGGCCGACGAGCCCGAGGGGGCCGTCCCGTGGATCGCCGGCGCGGCGTGGGCCGCGGTCGTCGCGCTCTTCTTCGTCGGCGACGCGGGGCTGCTCACGCGCGGCGAGAGCTGGTTCCACGCCGCCATCGTGATGCAGGTCGCCGAGCGCGGCCTGCCGCTCGAGAACCCCTTCTTCGCCGGCCTGCGCCTCGTCTACTACTGGGGCTACCACGTGCGCGCCGCGCTATGGCTCGCGCTCTGCCCGGCGCTCGCGCCCTGGACGCCGCTCCTCTCGCCGCAGGTCGCAGGGGCGTTCGCGACGCCGCTCGGGGTGGCGCTGCTGGCGCAGCGGCTGGGGGCCGCGCCGCGCGCCCGCCTGCTCGCGGTCGCCCTCGCGCTCTTCGGCTACGCGCCGTTCGGCTGGGTGTGGCTGCTGGCGCGGGCCGCCACGAGCAGCGCGGGCGCGGCCGCGGGCTGGCACGCGCTCGTGGGCCACGGCTTCGAACCCATCCTCGCCGCGCTCGATCCCGGCACGCCGCACCCGTCGATGGCCTTCTTCGGCGAACGCCACCTGGTGCCGGGCCCGTTCGCGCTCGCCGCGGCCGCGTTCCTCGCCTGCGTGCTCGCGCTGCTCGACGTGATCGAGGTGCCGCGGCGGCGCAGCCTCGTCCTGCTCGCGCTGCTGCTCGCGTCGGCGCTCTTCCTGCAGAGCGTGGTCGGCTGGGCCGCCTGCCTGATCGGTGCGGGCTGGGCCGTGTGGACGCTCGCACGCTCGCGCCGGACGTGGGAGCAGCACCTGCGGCGGCCGATGCTCGGCGTGGCGATCGCCGCCGTGGCCGCCCTGGTCCTCCTCTACCCGTACCTCGTCGCGACCTCGGGCGGCACGTCGCCCGGGCTGACGTGGGGACTGGACGGCGCGGCGCTGCGCACGTGGCTGCTCGCGGGCGGGCTGTTCGTCGCGCCGGCGGCGATCTGGCTCTCGCGCCGCGCGTCGGCACCGGGGCCCGAACGCGAGCTGTGGGGCTTCTCGATCGCGATGACCGCCGGCGCCCTGCTGCTGGGGCTGCCCGCGGCGCCGCGCGGGCAGCTCTTCAGCCTGCTGTTCCTGCTGCTCGCCGCGCCCGCGGCGCTCAAGTTCCAGCTCTGGCTCGAGGACGAGCGTCCCGCGCGCCGCGCGGCCTGGGCGGCGTTCCTGCTCCTCGCCGTGCTGCCGACGACCGCGCTCGGCCTGTGGGGATTCGCGAGCGAGGCGCGGCAGTCCTCGCGCGTTTCCGAGGCACCGCGCAGCGAGTGGCTGCGGCAGGCGTACGAATGGGCGGCGAGCCACACGGCTCCCGACGCCGTGTTCGTCGATCCCGAGGAACGGCTCGGGATGGCGGTGGTGGCGGGCCGCAGCGCGCTGTGGGGCGGCGAGCGCTGGGCGGGCGCGTGGGAGGAGGGCGCCGCCGGGCTCGAGGCGCGCCGGCGCGCCGTGAGCGAGCTGTCCGCGGGCCGCGAATCCCCGCGGACGATCGCGTTCCTGCGCTCGCTCGGGCGGCCCATCGTGCTGGTCCGGCGCAAGCCGCCGTACGCGGCGCCCGGCGCTGCGCCGGTCGCCCCGTCGCCCGAGCGCTGGACGCGGATCTTCGAGAACGACGGCGTGATCCTCTATCGCTGGAACGAGGCTCCGTGACGCACGCGACCTTCGGTCCCCCGAGCCGATGCGCACCCTCCATCGCCCGAGCCGCCGCCGCGCGGACGCGGCGCCGGGCGGGCTGAACCATGTGCGGCATCGTCGGCGTCTTCCACTACCGCGGCGGCGCGCCCGCCGACGCCGCGCTGCTCGAGCGGCAGGCGAACGCGATCCGCCATCGCGGCCCCGACGACTCGGGCGTGTGGACGGATCGCGGTGCGGGCCTCGCGCACCGGCGCCTCTCGATCGTCGACCTGAGCCCGGGCGGGCACCAGCCCATGCCCAACGAGGACGAATCGATCTGGGTCGCGTACAACGGCGAGGTCTACGGCTGGGACGCGATGCGCCCCGCGATGGCGGCGCGCGGCCACCGCTTCCGCGGGACGAGCGACACCGAGGCGCTGCTCCACTTGTACGAGGAGCAGGGCGAGGGGCTGCTCGAGCACCTCCGCGGCAAGTTCGCGTTCGGGCTGTTCGACCGCCCGCGCCAGCGGCTGCTGCTCGCGCGCGACCGCTTCGGGATCAAGCCCCTCTACTGGCACGACGACGGCCGGCGGATCGTGTTCGCCTCGGAGCTCAAGGCGCTCGTGCTGGACCCGTCGGTGCCGCTCGATCTCGACGAGCAGGCGCTGGCGGACTACCTCACGTTCCAGTACGTGCCCGCGCCGCGCACGCCGTGGCGCGGCGTGCGCAAGCTCGAGCCGGGGCACTTCCTGGTGTGCGACGCCGCGGGGCCGCGGGTCCGGCGCTACTGGTCGCTGCCGTTCGAACCCGACCGCGGGCACACGCCGGAGTGGTACCGCGAGCGCCTGCGCGAACTGCTGGCGGAGGCCGTGCGGATCCGCCTCGTCGCCGACGTCCCGCTGGGCGCGTTCCTCTCGGGGGGCGTGGACTCGAGCGTGGTCGTGAGCCTGATGAGCGAAGCCATGCGCGAGCCGGTGCGCACGTTCTCGATCGGCTTCGAGGGCTTCCCGGGCGGCGACGAGCTGGTGCACGCGCGCACGGTGGCGCGCCACCTCGGCACCTCGCACCACGAGTACACCGTCAAGCCGGACGCGTTCGCGCTGCTGCCACGGCTCGTGTGGCAGTGCGACGAGCCGTTCGCCGACGCGTCGATCATCCCCACCTACTACGTGTCGAAGATGGCGCGCGAGCAGGTCACCGTGGCCCTCTCGGGCGACGGCGGTGACGAGGGCTACGCGGGCTACGTGAACTACCCGTGGGCGCGGCGCTTCGCCGCGCTCGACGGGATCCCGCTCGGGATCCGGCGCGCGCTCGAGCGCGGCTCGCGCGGTCTCCGGGCGGGCGGCTCGGTGCGGCGCAAGCTGCGGCGCCTGGCGATGTCGGTCGTGGATCGCCACCTCGAGAGCCTGTCGTTCTTCCCGCCCGACGAGCTGGGGAACGTGCTGTCGCCCGAGCTGAAGCGGGCGCTCGACGGGCACGATCCCTACGCGCCCTTCCGCGAGCGGCACGCGCGCGTCGCGGCCTCGGTGGGCGACATCGCCGCGCTGCTCGACCTGGACGCGCACACCTACATGGTGGACGACGTCCTGCAGAAGGTGGACCGCGCCTCGATGCTCAGCTCGCTCGAGGTGCGCGTGCCGCTGCTGGACCACAAGGTCATGGAGTTCGTCGCCCGCGTGCCCTTCGAGTACAAGCTGCGCGGCGACACGTCCAAGTGGATCCTGCGCGAGACGGTGCGCGAGACGCTGCCGCGGTCGATCCTCGACCGGCCCAAGCAGGGCTTCGGCATCCCGCTCGAGCACTGGCTGCGCGGCGAGCTGGGCGGGCTCGCGCGCGAACTGCTCCTGTCCCCGCGCCACCGCGGCCGCGGCTGGTTCGCGCCCAGGCGCGTGGAGCAGCTCCTGTCGTCCGCGGCGGGCGACGAGCGCCACGGCCGCCAGCTCTGGGCGCTGCTCTGCCTCGAGCTGTGGGCTCAGTGCTACCTCGACCGCCCGCGCGAGGCGTTCGGCCAGCCGGCCGGCTGACCCGGCGCCCCCGGAGCACCGGCGCGGCGGCGCGATTTCGCGAGAGGTGCGGCGGGGGGGGGGCCCTTGGGGGGGGGGGGGGGGGGGGGGGGCGCGGGCGGGGGGGGGGGGGGCCCCCCGCGCGGCCCCCCCCCCCCGCGACCCACCCGCCCCGAGGAGGCCCCATGCCGCGCCCCGTCCACTTCGAGATTCCCGCCGACGATCCCGCTCGCGCCGTCCGCTTCTACGAGAAGGTGTTCGGATGGTCCTTCCAGAGGTGGGACGGGCCCATGGAGTACTGGATGGTCAGGACCGGAGAGGCCGGGACGCCGGGCATCGACGGCGGCCTCATGCGCCGCGCGCATCCCGGCGCCTCGACCGTGAACGTGCTCGACGTGACGTCGGTCGACCAGACCACGAAGGCGGTCGAAGCCGCCGGTGGAACCGTGACCGTCCCCAGGATGGCCGTGCCCGGCGTGGGCTGGGTCGCCTACTACCTCGATCCCGAGAAGAACGTGTTCGGGGTCATGCAGGCGGACCCGTCCGCCGCGTAGACTGCCCCGGCGGGGCCGGCACCGGCCGGCTCCGCCCGCACGGGACCGCCGCGCGCCGCGCCGGCGGGGCCGCCCGCGCGGCGTGCCCGTCCCGCGAGGAACCGTTGAGTCCCGAACCTCCGCGCCCGCCCGCGTCGTCGTTCCCCGCCACGCGCCTGTCGGTGATCGAGCGCCTGCGCAGCGGCGAGCCCGACGTGCGGCGTGCGGCGTTCGGGGACGTCGTCGAGGGCTACGGAAAGCCGATCTACAAACACCTCCGGCTGACCTGGCGGCTGTCCGAGGACGACGCGCGCGACCTGGCGCAGGGCTTCCTCGCCGCCGCGTTCGAGAAGGGCTGGCTCGAGCGGTACGAGCCGGCGCGTGCGCGCTTCCGCACGTACGTGCGCGTCTGCGCCGACCGGCACGTGATGAACTGGCGGCAGTCCGCGGAGCGCCAGAAGCGCGGCGGGGGCGCGGTCGCGCTGCCGCTCGACTTCGAGGGCGCCGAGCGCGAGCTGGCCGCGCAGCCCGCGGGCGACGACGATCCCGACGTGCGGTTCCACCGCGAGTTCGTGCGCGCGCTGTTCGAACGCGCGGTCACGGCCCTGCGGGCCGAGTACGAACGCGCGGGCCGCGCCGACCACTTCGCGCTGTTCGAGGGCTACGACCTCGCGCCGGAAGGCGATCCCAGCTACGAGGCGCTCGCGGCGGCGGCGGGGCTCACGATTCCGCAGGTGACGAACCGCCTCGCGCAGGTGCGGCGCCGGTTCCGCACGCTGGCGCTCGCAGCGCTGCGCGGCCTGTGCGGGACCGACGAGGAATACCGCGAGGAGGCGCGCGCGCTCTTCGGGGTGGAGGTCGAGTGAGCTTCCTGTCGGACGATGCCGTCCGGCGGCTGCGCGAGGCGGGCCACTGGCCCGAGTTCCCCGACGGGCGCTATGCGGCGCTCGAGACGATCGGCCGCGGCGGCATGGGCACCGTCTTTCGCGCGACCGACGCGGCGCTCGGGCGCGAGGTGGCGATCAAGGTCTCGAGCGCGGTCGCGCCCGGCAGCGACCTCGAAGCCCGGCTCGGCACGGAGGCCACGGTGCTCGCACGGCTCGAGCACCCCGGCATCGTGCCCGTGCACGATGCCGGGCGGCTGGCGGACGGCCGGTTGTTCGTCGTCATGAAGCTCGTGCGCGGCGAGACGCTCGAACGCCACCTCGAGCAGGTGCCGGACCTGGCGGACCGCCTGCGCATCTTCGAGCGCGTGTGCGAGCCGGTCTCCTTCGCCCACGACCGCGGCTTCGTGCACCGCGACCTCAAGCCGTCGAACGTCATGATCGGTGCGTTCGGCGAGGTGCTGGTCATGGACTGGGGTGTGGCGAAGCTGCTCCGCGCCGGCGGGAGCGAAGCCGGGCCCGCGGCGGGTGCGGTGCCCGCAGTGGCGGATGGCGGCGCGGGCACGGCGGCGGGCACGGTCGTCGGCACGCGCGGCTTCATGGCGCCCGAGCAGGCGAGCGCCTCGGCCGTGGACCGGCGCGCGGACGTGTACGGGCTGGGCGCGATCCTCTTCACGCTCCTCGCCGGCGTGCCGCCCGGCGGAGCCGCCGCGCCCTCGCTCGAGCCGCTGCGGAGCGCGCCACGCCCGCTGCGCGCGATCTGCGCGCGGGCGCTCGCGGCGGAGCCGGAGGGGCGCTACCCCACGGCGCAGGCACTGGCGGCCGACGTCGCGCGCTTCCGGGCCGGGCAGCCCGTGCACGCTCATCGCGAGAATCCCTTCGAACGTGCAGGCCGGGTGTTGTACCGATACCGGGGGGCCGTGCTGCTGATCGTCGCCTACCTCGTCATGCGGGCCGTCGTGGCCGTGCTGCTGCACCGCTGACGAGAGGCGCCGGCCCGGACGCGTAACGGAAGGGTGCGGACCACTCCCGGTCCGACATCGATGGAGGTCGCATGAACAAGCCGCTGCTGGGACTGCTGCTGGGCGGGATCCTCGGGGCCGTGGACGGCCTCACCGCGCTCTTCTACCCCGAGGTCGCGCCGCAGATCGTGGGCATCGTCATCGGCTCGACGTTCAAGGGGCTCGTCGTGGGCATCCTGGTCGGGTGGTTCGCGCACCGCGTGAAGTCGGTGCCCGCCGGGCTGGCGGTGGGCACGCTCCTGGGCCTGCTCTTCGCCTGGATCATCGCGGCGCTGCCCGATCCGTCCGGCAAGCACTACTACTGGGAGATCATGCTCCCCGGCAGCATCGTGGGACTGATCGTCGGCTGGGCGACGCAGCGCTACGGAAGGGAGCGCGTCCCGAAGCCGGCGTCGTAGCCCTCCCGCGCCTCACCGGGCGCGCCGCCGCGGGAGATCCCGGCGGCGCGCCAAACAGGGAGGGTCGGAGCCGCCGGCGTGCTGCGCGCCGGGGCCCTGGAGCCGGCCCGTGACGGGAGCGTCCGCCGCCGGCCGTCGACTTCGCCGAGCGGGCGGGCCCGGGCAGGCCGGACCCCGGCCGCTCCGCACCCCTGCCTGGAGGTCCCGGTGCATCCCTTCCCCTCGGCCCGGCTCGTGGCGGCGCTGGCCCTCGCCCTGATGCTGCCCGCCGCCGCGCACGCGACCGACCTGGACACGCGCCTGTGGGTCACGAACGGCCGGGTCAACGCCCTGCAGCGCGACGGCTCGACCCTCTACGTGGGCGGCACCTTCAGCGTGGTGGGGCCGCAGACCGGCGGCGCGGTGCCGATCGACGCCGCGACCGGCCTGGTGGTTCCGGGCGCGCCGGCGGCCAACGGCACCGTGTACGCGGTCGTGCCCGACGGCGCGGGGGGCTGGTTCCTCGGCGGCAGCTTCGACTCGGTCGGCGCGTATGCGCGCGGCGGGATCGCCCGCGTGCGATCCGACCTCACGGTGGACCCGGACTGGAACCCCGGAACGAACGGTGGCGTCAACGCACTCGTCCTGGGTGACGGCACCCTCTACGCCGGCGGCACGTTCTCGAGCGCCGGCGGCAGCGCGCGCACGAATCTCGCGGCCTTCGTCGCCGCGACCGGCGGGCTGCGGACCGGCTGGAATCCCGGCGCCGGGAGCAACGTGTACGCGCTCGCGTACCACGCGGGGAGCGTGTACGCAGGCGGCCTGTTCGGCTTCGCGGGCGGGCAGGTGCGCAACTACGCGGCCGCGTTCGACACCGCGACCGGCGCCGCGACGGCCTGGAACCCCTCGTGCAGCGCCGCCGTGAACACGATCGTGTGCGCCGATTCCGTCGTGTACCTGGGGGGCACGTTCACGCAGGTCGCCGCCACGACGCGCAACCGCCTCGCGGCGATCGCCACCACCACCGGGGCGCTGCTGCCGTGGGACCCGAACGCCTCGGGCAGCGTGGCCCGGCTCTTCCTGGACGGCGGCACGCTCTACGCGGGCGGCGGCTTCTTCACGATCGGCGGGCAGTCGCGCAGCCGGCTCGCGGCGCTCGATCCGGCGACCGGACTCGCGACGGCGTGGAACCCGGGCACCGGCCTCAACGGCGACGTGGGCGGCATCGCGGTGGTGGGCGACACGGTCTACGTGGGCGGGGCGTTCACCTCGTACACGCTCGCGGGCGTCACCACGCAGCGCCCGTGGCTCGCGGCGTTCGACCGCGGCACCGCGGCGCTCGCCGCGTGGAACCCGGTCGCGAGCGGACGCGCGCTCTCTCTGGCGGCGCAGGGCACGACGCTCTACGCGGGCGGCACGTTCGTCAGCGTCGGCGGCGCGCGGCGCACGAACCTCGCGGCGCTCGACCTGTCCACCGGGAAGGCGACCGCGTTCGATCCGTCGCCTGCGAGCACGGTGAACGCGATCCTGGTGCACGGCGGGGTCGTGTACGCGGGCGGCTCGTTCCTGTCGGTCGGAAACCCGGCTGTCTCCCGTGCCTACCTTGCGGCGTTTTCGCCGGACTCCGGAGTCGCGCTCGCGTGGAACCCGAACGTGCAGGGAACGGTGAGCGCCCTCGCGACCGACGGGACGAAGCTCTACCTCGGCGGCAACTTCTTCTCGGTGGGCGGCCAGACCCGCAACCGGCTCGCCGCCGTCGATCTCGCGACGGCGGCCGTGCAGTCGTGGGACCCGAACGCGAGCGGCGCGGTGAGCGTGCTCGCGTACCAGTCGGGCGTGGTCTACGCGGGGGGCAATTTCGCGAACGTGGGCGGGGCGTCGCATCCCTATCTCGTCGCGATCGACGCCTCGACCGGTGCGCCCACGGCCTTCGCGCCCTCCGCCGGCGGCTCCGTGTCCGCGATCGAGCCCGCGGGGCCGGTCGTGTACGTCGGCGGCTTCTTCACGAGCATGGGCGGGCAGTCGCGCTCGATGCTGGCGCAGCTCGACGCCACCACGGGTCTCGCGACCGGGTGGAACCCGGGCGCGAACAACGGCGTCAACGCGCTGCGCCTGTCGGGCTCGACGCTCTACGTGGCCGGCGGGTTCGCCACGCTCGCCGGTGCGCCCCGCGCCATGCTCGGCGCGCTCGACGTGGCGAGCGCGACCGTGACGTCGTGGGAAGCCCCGGTCACCGGGGGCCTGAGCGCGAGCGCGCTCGCGCTGGGCTCCGGCGCGGTGTACGCGGGCGGCAATTTCTTCGCGGTGGGCGGCGTCCGCCGCGCGAACCTGGTCGGGGCGTACGAGCCGGCGCTGTCGGTCGGCGTGGAGGACGCGCGCGCGCCGGGCGCCGG
>CAZIXL010000068.1:0-9464 GCA_964542885.1 uncultured bacterium | reverse complement strand
GCGGGTCGGAAAGGTGCGCGGCCAGCAGGCGCGGGTCGTCGGCGCACAGGTAGGCCAGCGCCGTCGTGGCGGCCGCACGCAGCCGCGCGCGCGTCGCCACCGCGAGCACCCGCACGAGCAGGTCGAGCGCCGGCCGCCCGATGCGCACGGAGAGCGCGAAGAACTGCGCCTGCGCCTCGGCGGCGGATTCGTCGAGCCGCTCGGCGATCGCGTCGGCGTCGATCGTACCCAGCACGCCGGCCAGCGGTCCCGCCGTCGCCTCGCCCTCGGGGTCCACGGCCTGGAGCGCGCTCATCGCCTGCGCGGCCTCGTCCCATTCGCAACGCTGGATGGCGTTGCCGAGCCAGCCGAGCAGCGCGTGCCCCATGGCCTCGATGGTGTCGGGGCCGGGGTCCAGGGCGGTCACCTCGTGCACGAGCCCCGGCACCTGCCCGGTCCACGGCAGCGCGTGCGCGACGTCCCACTCGGCGCGGAACGCGCGCGTCGCCGCGGCTTCGCCAGCGGCCAGCTCGCGCCACGCGGCCAGTGGGTCGGCGCCGCCCGCGGGCACGTCCCAGTCCTCGAACACGTGCGCGTGGGTTTCCGGGGCCGGCGCGGCGGCCGTCCCGTCGCCGCCCGCGAGGTCCGCGAACGCGCGGATGCGGTAGTGCTGCTCGAGCGGCGCCACGTCCACCCGCACGCCCTCGAGGTCGGCCTCCCACAGGAGCGTCACGAGGTCCTCGTTGGTGCGCTGCGAGGTCGCCGCGCGCGCGATCGCGTCGAGGAACGCGCCGATGTCGGCGCGGGTCGCGTGCGGCGCGAAGGTCAGGTCGCGGATCCCGTCGCGGTAGAGCAGGAACGGCAGGCGGCGTTCGACCTGGCCCTGGGACTCGAACGAGCCGGCCGCCGGCGGGCGAACGACCGCCTCGTCGCGCAGCCAGATCTCGAGCGGGGTGCAGTGCAGCACGAACGGCGCGTGGTACTCGAGCTGCTGCATGAAGTCTTCGAGCAGCCGTTCCCGGGTCGACACCGACGTGGGCGCCGAGCCGCCGAACGTCCGCACGGCCCGCACCCAGCGGTCGAGCTGGCGGAACCATTCGGACAGGTTGCGCGCCGCGGGCGTGCTGTCGCCCGGGGCTCGCGGAGCGGGTCGATGGGAGGGCTGGGTCATGGATCGGGCAGCGCCTTGCGGCAGGAATCCCCGGGGTTTGGAGGGTGTCCGACGGAGCGGGTATCGGCACCCGGGTCCCCGCGATTGAGGCTTCGCTGGCCCCTCCCGGCCTTTCTATAAGGTGGGCGTGGCCCTGCGCTCCCGGTTTCCTTGACGGGGGAGGGACCCCTCGCCTACGCTTCCGCGTCTTTTCCCGTCCTCCGCCGCAACTCCGAGGTTTCTCGATGAAGCGCACGTTCCGTCCGAACAACCGCCACAAGAAGAAGACGCACGGCTTCCGCGCCCGCATGAAGTCCAAGGGCGGCCGCAAGGTCCTTTCGGCGCGCCGCACGCGCGGCCGCAAGCGCCTCACGGTTTCCTCCGACCCGCGCTGATCGTTTCCACTCACCCGACTTCCCGCCCCTGAGCCGCGCGGGCCGCGCCACGAGACCGATTCGGGCGTGGAACCGGGGTGCACACTCCGGCCGGGCCGCGCCCCACCGCGACGTACCGACATGAGCCGGGCGCATCCCGAACGACTTCACCCCCGGCACCGCATGCGCAAGGCCGTGGACTTCGCGGCCGTTCGCAAGCAGGGGGTGGCCTACCGAGGCCGCTGCTGCCTGCTCCTCGCGCTGCCCTCGCCCGGCGAGGTCACGCGCCTGGGATGGATCGCCAGCAAGCGGGGAGTGGGTGGAGCGGTGCAGCGCAACCGGGCCCGTCGTCGCCTGCGCGAGATCGTGCGGCGGCGCTGGCCCCGGGTCCCCCACCATGGATTCCTGCTCGTGTTCATCGCCTACCGCGCGGCCCTGACCGCGCCGCACCAGCAGATGGCCACTGAAATCGAGAGCCTGCTCGCCCACGCCGGCGCGCTCTCGCCCGTGGCCTCCTGACCGATGCGCGCGCTCGTCCTGCTGCTCATCCGGCTCTACCAGGTGGTCGTGCCGCCGGCGTTCCGCGGCGGCTGCCGGCACCATCCGACGTGTTCCGAGTACGCGCGCGAAGCCATCACGCGCTACGGCGTCTGGCGCGGGGGCCGCATGGCGCTCGCCCGGCTCGGGCGGTGCCACCCCTTCGGTTCGGCCGGCTACGACCCGGTGCCCTGACATGGATCGTCGAACCGCCTTCGCCCTCGCGCTCGCCCTCGTCGTCTTCGTCCTCTTCAGCGTCGGCCAGGCCCGCTTCGGGCCCAAGCCGGTGCGCAAGCCCGCCGCCGACTCCACGCTCGTCGCGCACGACTCGGCGGGCACGATGCCGACCCCCGTGGCGGGCGCGGCGCCCGTCGAAACGGCGCCGGGCCGCCTCGCGCCGGCGACGCCGGCCGCGGCGCCCGCGGTCGCCGCGACGCCCGCCGTTCCGGAGCAGGTGAGCGTCGTCGAGACGCCGCTCTACCGCGCGACGTTCTCGAACCGCGGCGCCCGGCTGCTGGCGGTCGAGCTCAAGCACTACGCGGCGGCCTACGGCGAGAGCGACTTCAGCGCGCATCCCTCGCGGCGCCCCCGGCCGGGCCAGGACGTGCCGGCAGGCGATCGCGTGGACCTCGACGGTGGGCCCACGTTCGCGCTCGACCTGGGCTCGGGCGACGCGCTGCGGCCGCTCGCGAACACCGTGTTCGCGGTGAGCGAGAGCCTCGACGCCGCCGGCGCCGTGCGCGCGCTCACCTACACGACGCGCGACTCGCTCGGGATGACGCTGCGCCAGACCTGGCGCGTGAACCCCGACACCTACCTGCTCGATCTCGAGGTCGAGACCGCGGGCATCCCGGCGAACACCAGCGTGCGCGACTACTCGCTCACCACGCGCAGCTGGCCGATGCTCACCGAGTCCGAGCCGCTGACGGACCAGCGCGGCCTGCGCGCGGTGAGCCTCGTCGGCAAGGACCTGCACCGGGACCCGGCCGCGGGCCTGGTCGACAAGAACCCCAAGTCGTTCGAGGGCGTGGCGCGCTGGGCCGGCGTGCAGAGCCGCTACTTCCTCGCGCTCGTCGGCACGACCGGCGGTGCCGGCAAGGGGGCACGGGCGGCCGCCTCCACGACCACCATCCCGGCGGACAAGCTGGCGATGATGCCGCCCGGGGCCAAGCCGATCGAGCCCGTCGCGATCGGCACGCTGGTCATGCCCCTGCCGCCGTCGGGTGCGGGCGTCCAGCACTTCATCGCGTACTTCGGGCCGGCCGATCACTTCTCGCTCGCGAAGCTGAGCGGCCCGCTCGAGATGGAGCGCGCGGTCGACCTGGGCTGGCGCTGGATCGTGCCGCTCAGCCAGCTGCTGCTGCGGCTGCTGCGCGCGATCGACGGCGTGGTCCACAACTACGGCCTCACGATCCTGCTCGTCGCGGCGCTCGTGCGGCTGGTGCTCCACCCGATGAACATGGCGGGCATGCGCAGCATGCGCGCCATGCAGAAGCTGCAACCCGAGATCGAACGGATCCGCAAGAAGTACGAGAACGACCCCCAGGCGCTGAACACGGCGACGATGGCGTTGTACCGCGAGAACAAGGTGAACCCCATGGGCGGATGCCTGCCCATGGTGCTGCAGATGCCCCTGTTCTTCGCGCTCTACTCGGTCATCAACAACGCCATCGACCTGAGGCAGGCGCCCTTCGTGGCCTGGATCCACGATCTCTCGTCGCCCGACCTGGTCGGCATGATTCCCTTGCCGGTCGTCGGGCATTTCCCGGTGCGTGTCCTGCCACTGCTCATGGCGGGGACCGGCCTCCTGTCCCAGGTCCTGACCCCGACGGACCCGAAGCAGGCGCCCACCATGTACATGATGAACGTCTTCATGCTGTTCATCTTCTACAACCTGCCGTCCGGGCTGGTGTTCTACTGGACGATCATGAACGTGTTCACCGCGGCGCAGCAGTGGCTGGCGCTGCGCGGCGACAGCGGCGCGGTCGTGGTCCCCGAACCGGCGGGCAAGGGACGCAAGTCGTAGCGTCCGAAACGAGCGTTCGGCGTGGCAGGCGGGGTTCACGCCGAAGTAAGCTGACCCGTCGCATCCACGGTCCTTCCGGCAGCGCCGAAGCGCGCCGGCTGCCCGCCCGAATGGGGCGGGCGCCGCGCGAATCCGGGGCGCCTCGGGACCACGACCCAACGGGCCGAAGGACGTCGCATCGGCGCGCCAATGGCAGCGCCACCATCCGATCGCGGGCGTCCCGGCAACGGAGAAACCATGGCAAGAGGTTCGGTGTACGAAGGCAAGACCTTCGAAGAAGCGGTGCGCCGCGGGCTGGACGAGCTCGGACTGTCGCGCGCCGAAGCGACGATCACGCTGATCGAAGAGGGCAAGGGCGGCTTCCTGGGCTTCGGGGCGCGCCCCTTCCGGGTGAGCATCATGCGGCGCCCGGGCGGCGCGGTGCGCGAGCCCGAGGAGCAGCGCGAGCGCCGCGTGTCGAGCCGGCGCGACGACCGCCGCGGCGGGCGTGGCGGCCGGGACCGGGACCGCGGCCGGGATCGCGACCGTGATCGCGAGGGCGGCAAGGAGGGTTCGCGCCGCCGCGACGAGGGCCGGCGCGGCCAGCAGCAGGCCGTGCGCGCCGAAGGCGGGCGCCCCGAGGGCGGGCGCGAGGAAGGGCGTCGCGAGGAGGGCCGACGCGAGGAAGGGCGTCGCGAGGAAGGGCGTCGCGAGCAGCGCGTGGAGGGCCGTCGGGAGGAGGGCCGCCGCGAAGGCCGTCGCGAGGAGCGCCGGGACGACCGCCGCGAGGAGCGGCGTGACGACGCCCGCCGCGAGGAGCGCCGTCCCGCCGCCGCGCAGGCCCCGGTCAACCCCGAGGCCGGGGGCGAGGAGGGTGGCGCCGACCAGGCCGAGCGCCGTCGCCGCCGTCGCGGTCGCCGGGGCGGCCGTGGCCGCCGTCGCGAAGGCGCACCGGGCGGGGCGCCCGAGTCCACGAACGGTGTGAGCGCCGAGGCGGGCGAGTTCGAAACGACCGAGGCCTTCGAGCCGCAGGACGGGTTCGATTCGGCCGAGGCGCCGGTCGAGATCGTCGATTCGCATGCCGGGGCGGACGAAGACGCCGCGGAGTCCTTCGAGCCCGTGGTCGCCAGCGAGACGGTGGCCTCCATGTCGACGACGGCGCAGCCGGAAGCGGCCGTCGCGGTCGAGGCCCGTGGCTCGCGCGGCTCGCGCGAGTCCCGCGAGTCCCGCGAGTCCCACGAGTCCCACGAGGCGCCGGCGATGGCGGCGGGCGAGCTGGGTGAGACGAGCCGCAAGCTCACCGAGGAACTGCTCAGGGCGATGGGCTTCGAGGCCAAGGTGACGGTCGTGGCCGAGGGCAACCGCGCCGACGTGACCGCCGAGATCGCCAAGGACGACGACCTGCTCACCGGCCAGAAGGGTGAGGTTCGGCAGGCGCTCCAGCACCTGCTCAACCGCTTCCTCAACAAGGGCGACGGCTCGCGGTACCACCTGCAGCTCGAGATCAACGACTTCTGGTTCCGCCGCGAGAAGGAGCTGCAGGACCTGGCCCGGGAACTCGCGAACCGCGCCGTGAGCGAGAGCACGGAGGTCGTGACCGACTACCTGAACTCGCAGGAGCGCCGGATCGTGCACGTGACCCTGAAGGAGGACCCGCGCGTGAAGACGTACGCGCTCGGGACGGGCATGATCAAACGCGTCGCCGTCGCCCCCGCCGGCTTCCCCGAGAGAACCGGGGAGGAAGACGCGGGCTGAGCCCGGACGCAGGACCACTCGGCGCCGGGTTCGCCTGCGGGCGGGCCCGGCGCCGTTCGTTTGCTGCGGGGTCCGCCCGCCGGCGCCGCCGGGCCCTCGCACGAGCAACCCCTGTATCACGGCCGCCTGCCTCGCAACGGGCGCGGCGGTTCCTGGAGTCGCATGAACCTGTCGCTCGAAGACGACATCGCCGCGATCGCCACCGCCCCGGGTGAGGCCGGGCTCGCGGTCGTGCGCGTTTCGGGCGCGGGCGCGCTCGCGCTGGCCGACCGGGTCTTTCGCGGGCGCGCCCCGCTCGCCTCGGCCGCCGGCCAGACGCTGCACCACGGCTGGATCGCGTCGCCGTCCGAGCCGGACCGGCTGCTCGACGAGGCCGTCGCGGCGGTCTTCCGCGCGCCGCATTCGTTCACGCGCGAGGACGTGGTCGAGCTGTCGTGCCACGGGGGCGCGCTGCCGGCGCGGCGGGTGCTGGACGCGCTGCTCGCCGCGGGGGCGCGCCTCGCGGGCCCGGGCGAGTTCACGCTGCGTGCCTTCCTGCGCGGGCGGCTGGACCTCGCCCAGGCCGAGGCGGTGGCCGACCTCGTGCACGCGGAGACGGTCGCAGCCTCCGAGCTGGCGCTCGCGCAGCTGCGCGGCGCGCTGTCGGAGCGGTTGCGTGACTTCGCCGACCGCGTGGCCGACTGCGCGGCGGAGGTCGAGGCGCGCGTCGACTTCGCCGAGGACGTGGGCGGGATCGAGGTGCCGCCGCACGTGATCGCGGCCGCGCGCGCCCTGGCCGCCGAACTGGTCGCGTTCGTCGGCGAGGGCGCGTGGGCGCGCGCCGTGCGCGAGGGCGTGCACGTGCCGATCGTGGGCCGGCCCAACGCGGGCAAGAGCACGCTCTTCAACCGCCTGCTCGGCGAGGAACGTGCCATCGTCTCCCCGGAGCCGGGCACGACGCGCGACCGCGTGAGCGAGGCGCTCGAGATCGGCGGCGTGCGGGTGACGCTGTCGGACACGGCGGGCCTGCGCGGCACCGGCGACGCGATCGAGGCCGAGGGTGTCGAGCGCTCACGGCGCGCGATCGACGCCAGCGCGCTCGTCCTGTGGGTGCACGACGCGACGCGCGCGCCCGACGCCGACGACGAAGCGCTCGCGGCCTCGCTCGCCGGCCGCCGGCACGTGCGTGTGCTGGCCAAGTGCGACGCCCCCGGCGCCGACCCGGCCGCGATCCGCGCGGCGTGGTCGGCGCGCGATGCGGCGCCGCCGGTCGTGGCGCTCTCGGCGAAGACGGGCGAGGGCGTGCGCGAGCTGGTCGCGGCGATCGAGGCCGCGCTGGGCGCGGGGCGCGGCGCGCTGACCGGCGCGGTCGCCAACGCCCGGCACGCGGAGGCGCTCGGGCGGGCGTCCGCGGCCCTGGTGCGCGGCGCCGAGGCGGGCGAAGCCGGCGCGCCGGGCGAGATCGTGGCGCTCGAGCTGCGCGAGTCGCTCGCCGCGCTCGGCGAGGTCACGGGCCAGCGGGTGAGCGACGACCTGCTCGACCGCATCTTCGGCCGTTTCTGCATCGGCAAGTGAGGGCGGCGTGAGCGACGGACGCGAACCGGTGACGACGGCAGCGCCCCGCGAGGGCGCGTGGGACGTCATCGTGGTGGGCGGCGGCCATGCCGGCTGCGAGGCCGCCCACGCGGCGGCCCGCATGGGCGTCGCCACGGCCCTGCTCACGGTCGTGCGGGGAGACGTCGCGAAGATGTCGTGCAATCCCGCCATCGGCGGCATCGCCAAGGGCCACATGGTGCGCGAGCTCGACGCGCTCGGCGGGCTCATGGGGATCGTCACCGACCGCGCCGGCATCCAGTTCAAGACGCTGAACCGCGGTCGCGGCCCGGCCGTGTGGTCGCCGCGCGCCCAGTGCGACAAGCGCCGCTATTCGGCGGCGATGCTCGCGATTCTCGAGCGCGTGCCCGGCCTGGAACTGGTCGAGGGCGTCGCGAACCACGTGCTGCTCGAGCGCGGACGCGTCGCGGGGCTCGAGCTGGCCGACGGCCGGCGGCTCGGCTGCCGCGCGCTGGTCATCACGCCGGGCACGTTTCTCAACGGCCTCATCCACGTCGGCGACCGGCGGCACGCGGGGGGGCGGATCGGCGAGCACGCGGCGATCGCGCTCAGCGAGTGCCTGGGCGACCTGGGGCTCGAGCGCGGCCGGCTCAAGACCGGCACGCCGCCGCGCCTGCACCGCGACTCGATCCGCTCGGACGCGCTCGAGCCGGCGCCGGGCGACGACCCGCCGCGGCCGTTCTCGCACTGGACGCGCACGCTCGAGCTGGAGCAGGTGCTGTGCTGGACCACGCACACGACCGCGCGCACGCACGCGGTGATCCGCGCCAACCTCGCGCGCTCGCCGCTCTACTCGGGCGCGATCCGCGGCACGGGCCCGCGCTACTGCCCGTCGCTCGAGGACAAGGTAGTCAAGTTCCCCGAGCGCGAATCGCACCACCTGTTCCTCGAGCCCGAGGGGCTCGACGTGGACGAGATCTACGTGAACGGGGTCTCGACGAGCATGCCCGAGGAGGTCCAGCTCGAGTTCCTGCGCACGATCCCGGGGCTCGAGGACGCGCGCATGCTGCGCCCGGGCTACGCGGTCGAGTACGACTTCGTGCTCCCGCACCAGCTGCGCGAGACGCTCGAGGTGAAGCACGTGCCCGGCCTGTGGCTCGCCGGGCAGATCTGCGGCACGTCCGGGTACGAGGAAGCCGCGGCGCAGGGGTTCGTGGCCGGCGTGAACGCCGCGCACGCGCTGCTCGGGCGCGCGCCGTTCGTGCTGCGGCGCGACCAGGCCTACCTCGGCGTGCTCGTCGACGACCTCGTCACGCGCGAGCATCGCGAGCCCTACCGCATGTTCACGTCGGCGGCCGAGCACCGGCTGCTGCTGCGCGCGGACAACGCCGACGAGCGCCTGGCCGCGATCGGCCACGGGCTGGGGCTGCTGGACGACGAGCAGGCCGAAAGCGTGCGTGCGAAGTACGCGGCGGTCGAGGCCGAGACGCGGCGGCTCGAGCGCGTGACCGTGACGGTGCCGGCCGGCGCGCCGGGCGAGGGCGGCGCGGCGCGCCCGCCCGAGCGGGTGCGCGCCCTGGACCTGCTGGCACGGCCCGGGGGCAGCTGGGAACAGCTCGAATCGCTCGGGGCCGCCGACGGGCTCGATCCGCGCTGGCGCGAACTGGTCGAGGTGCGCGCGAAGTACCGCGGCTACATCGAGCGGCAGCAGCGCACGGCCGACGCGGCGCGTTCGCTGGAATGCATGGAACTGCCCGACGCCCTCTGGGCCGGCGAACTGGGCGGCATCTCGCGCGAAGGACTCGAGAAGCTGCGCCGCGGGCGGCCGGCGACCGTCGGAGCGGCCTCGCGCATCGCGGGCGTGACGCCCTCGGACGTCGCCGTGCTGCTCGTGCACGCGCGGCGCCACGCCGGCGTGCGATAGCGACGCGGCCGCGCGGCCGCGCCGCCGCGATCCGCGGGCTCGCCGCGGCGCCCCTGGCAGCCGGCGCGTGACCGCGGGCCGCAGCTTCCCCGGCTGGCGGGCGCGCGTGCGTCCGGATAGAGTGCGCGCTCCATGAAGCGCTCCACGCATTCGAGACCGTCGCGCGGCGAGGATCGGGGTCCGCGTCGTCGCGACGACGCGCGCGGC
>CAZIXL010000067.1:5574-9477 GCA_964542885.1 uncultured bacterium | reverse complement strand
ATGCCGCCAACCCGCTGCAAGCCCCGCGCCTCCGCAATCCTCCGCGCACAAGCCTTCGTTTTGGCGGGCGGGCCCGCGATGGCAAGATGCGTCGTCCCCGCGCCGCTCCCTTCCGGCCCCCTCGACGAGGCCCGCCCATGAGCATCGTGACGCCCAGCTTCACCGGCACCGACATCGACGAGTTGATCGCGGTCCGCCGGGACCTCCACCAGCATCCGGAACTCGGCTTCGAGGAAGTGCGCACCTCCGGGATCGTGGCCGCGAAGCTGCGCGCGCTCGGCCTTGTGCCGCGCACGAACGTCGGGCGCACCGGTGTCGTCGCCGTGCTGAAGGGCGGCCGACCGGGGAAGACCGTGTTGCTGCGCGCCGACATGGACGCGCTGCCGATCCACGAGGCGAACGACACGCCGTACCGCTCGCTGGCCGACGGCAAGATGCACGCGTGCGGGCACGACTGCCACGTGAGCATCCTGCTCATGGTCGCGAAGCGGCTCGTGGCCGAGGCGAAGAACCTGGCCGGGAGCGTGGTGTTCGTCTTCCAGCCGGCCGAGGAGCTGGGCGGCCCCAAGGGCGGCGCCGAGGCCATGATCCAGGACGGCCTGCTCGACGACCCGAAGCCCGACGCCGCGTTCGGGCTGCACGTGTGGCAGGACCTGCCCATCGGCACCGTCGGCGTGACCGCCGGGCCGTGGATGGCGGCCGTGGACGAGTTCACGGTCACGGTGCGCGGCCGCGGCGCGCACGGCGCGATGCCGCAGGCGAGCCGCGACCCGGTCGTGTGCCTCGCGCACGTGGTGACGGCGCTGCAGACGCTCGTGTCGCGCAACGCCGACCCGTTCCACCAGGCGGTCGTGAGCGTCACCCAGCTGCGTGCCGGCACGGCGTTCAACATCATTCCCGAGACCGCGTGGATGAACGGCACGATCCGCGTGTTCGACGCGGGCCTGCACGCGGCGATCCCCGGCATGTTCGAGCGCGTCGTGAAGGGCGTCGCGCAGGGCCTGGGCTGCGAGGCCGACGTGCTGTTCGAGCGCGGCAACCTGCCGACCGTCAACGATCCCGCGATGTGCGCGTGGGCACGGGCGGCGGCGCAGGACGTCGTCGGCGCCGCGAACGTGCGCGACGACGTGCGCACGATGGGCGGCGAGGACTTCTCGGCCATGCTCGCCCGGGTGCCCGGCGTCTTCATCGCGATCGGCTCGCGCAACGAGAAGCGCGGGCTCGTCCACGACCACCACCACCCGAAGTTCGACGTGGACGAGGAGGCCCTGCGCATCGGCGCGGAAGTGCTGCTCGGCACGGCGAAGAGGTTCCTCGCGTCATGACGATCCGCCCGCGCCACGCCGCCCTGCTCCCCCTGTGCCTGTTCCTCGCGCTCGCGCCGGCGGCCGCGCGCGCCCAGCAGGACGACGACGTTCCCTCGAGCTGGCACGAGGCGCAGCGGCAGGTGCGCGACGCGGCCCGCGACACCGTGGGCCGGGGCGAGGATCCCGACCGCCTCGAGACGCTCGGGCTGGCGCTGGTCCGCCTGGGCCGCTGGAGCGACGCGGAAAAGGTGCTCGGGCGCGTGCTGGCCGTGCGCCCCGGCGACCGCCCGGCGCTCGCCGGGCTCGGCAAGATGGCGCTCTACCACCACCACGTCGCCGAAGCCGAGAGCCTGCTCGTCGCGGCCGGCGACGCCGAGGGCGCCGCGCGCGACCTGTATGCGGCGCGCCTGCGCACCGGCGACTGGAAGGGCGCGGCCGCGCTGGCCGAGACCGTGGAGGACGCGGGTCGCCTGCCGCTGCTCGAACGGCTGCAGGAGGTGAACGCGTTCGAGCTGCGCCCGGGTCCCGAGCAGGGCGTGCTCGGCTTCGACCGCGCGTACCCGGTGCCGCTCGTGAAGGTGAAGCTCAACGGCCGCCAGGTGCTCGCGGCCATCGACCCCGGCTGCCCCGGCGTGCTGGTGGACCCGACCGACGCGCGCGCCTGCCAGCTCGAGATCCTGCCCGGCGAGCGCGCGGTGTTCTGGCTCGGCTCGCACGTCGCGGCCGGCAACGCGATCGCGCCGAAGGTGGAACTGGGCGGGATCGAGATCGCCACCGTCCCCGTGGCCACGACCTCGCTGCACCGCTACAGCCTCGACGTGAACCCTCTCGGCCGCGACATCGGCATGGTGCTGGGGCTGGACCTGCTCGAGCGCATCGGGGTCACGATCGACTTCAAGAAGCAGCACCTGTACGTGCAGCGCTCGCGCGCCGTCACGCGCTCGTCCGTGGTGGCGCAGCGCGTGCCGTACGAGCGCTGGACCGAGAACCAGCTCGTCGTGTGGGGCAGCATCGGCGGCGGCCGCAAGCTGTCGATGATCGTCGGCACCGGGCTGCCGGGCGCCGGATTCGGCGGGCCCTACGACGTCTTCGAGGAGCTGGGCCTTAAGCCCGGCAAGATGGCCAACCTCATGCGCGGCGTGGGCACCGTGCTGCAGGGCCGCCCGTGGGCCTCGGCCGTGGTGCCGACGCTGGCGATCGGCAGCGTGGTCGGCGACCGCGTCAACGGGTGGATGGGCGCGATGGACCCCGGCGAGGCCTGGCGCGAGGGCGTGCGCCTCGACGGGCTGCTGGGCCCGGACTTCTTCCGCGGCCGCCTCGTGGCGTTCGACTGGGAGAAGCACGAGCTGGTCTTCCTGGCGCGCTGACCGACCGGATGCACGCAGGCCCGGCGGCCGGGGACGGCTGCCGGGCCTGCGCGTTCGCGGCGCGCGTCAGTCGGGGTCGTGGTCGCTCCCCGGTTCGCGTTCGCCACCGCCATCCCGGGCCGCCCCGCCGCCCTCGTGCGTCGCCGCGCCGGGGTTTCTCACCAGCACGCCGCCGATCCTCACGTTCGCGCCGTGGTCGTACACGAGCTTGCCGCCGCGGTAGCCGGTCACGCCCACCGCCACGGCGGCCATGATCTGCAGCACGAGCGCGAGGGCGGACACCGCCGACGCCGCCCCGCCCTTGAGGCGGGTGGCGATCGCATACGCCAGCAGCGCGGCGCCGGAGACGCGCAGCACCCACTCGCCGGCCTCGCCGTGTTCGTCGATGTCGTGCTCCGGAACACCCTGCTCGTGCTCGGGCACGCGGTGCGCGACCTGCCCCGACTGCACCGCGGCGAACGCACCCAGGAAGCCGAACACGAGCAGCAGCACCGAGGCCTTGCGCACCCACTCGCGGTCGAACAGGCGGCCGACGAGGGCGAAGAACGCGCTGAAGACGAGCAGTGCGACCGGCGTGTGGACGATGATCGGGTGGTAGGGCCCGAGTGCCTGGAACATCGCGTGGCCTCCGTTGGGTGGAACTGCCGGCGGCCACGCTAGGTTCTGTCCGGGAACTCCGCAAGGACTCCGGCGCCCCGCGGGCGGGCGGGCCGGCCGGCGAATCGCGCCTGCCGCGCGGGCCCCGCGTCGACTACTCTCGCCGCGTGACGCCCACCCGACCCCATCCCCTGCGCTCGGTGGTTTCGGCCCTCGTCGTGCTCGCGCTCGCCGCGGCGCTGCTCGCGCTCGGCCTGGGCGGCCCGGCGATGCTCGTGCGCGACCCGCGGGCGCTGGCGCTGCTGCTCGTCTGGGGCGCCGCCGGGATCGCGCTCGCGCTGCTGCGCCCCGCGCGGGGCCAGGACGTGGCGCGCGCGGCGCCGGACCCGCTCGTGATGCTCGCGCTGTTCGTGCTGCCGCTGGCGAGCGCGCCCCTGGGCGCGTTCGGCGCCCGCAACGCCCTCTACACGCTGCCGTGGGCGAACACCGTCTCGTGGTGCGGCGTGCTGCTCGTCGCCGTCGGGCTCGGGCTGCGCATCGCGGCCATGGCCCGGCTCGGTCGCCGCTTCGCGCCGGTCGTCGCGCTGCAGCGCGAACACGACCTGGAGACCGGCGGTCCGTACGCGTTCGTG
>CAZIXL010000067.1:0-5564 GCA_964542885.1 uncultured bacterium | reverse complement strand
CCGGGCTACCTCGGCGCGCTGCTCGCGTGCCTCGGCGCGGCGGTGGCGTTCGGCAGCGGCCTCGCGCTGCCGATCCCGGCGCTCATGCTCGTCGCGCAGGTCGCGCGGGTCCGCCGCGAGGAGCGCATGCTCGCCGGGGCGTTCGGCGACACCTGGGCGCGCTACGCGGCCCGCACGGGTTCACTGCTGCCGCGCCTCGTTCGCCCGCGCTGAACGGGCCGCCGCGCGCGCCCGCCGCGCTTGGCCGGGCCGCGCGGACTGCACTAGACTGCGCCGCCATGCGCCTCCTCTACCACGTCATGTCCGCGCCCGCGCCGCTCGGGCTCATCTTCCTGGCCGCCACCGACAGCGGCCTGCGGTACGTGGAGTTCATGGACAAGCGCAGCCTCAAGCGCACGATCGCCGCGCACGCCGCCGACAATCCCGGCGCGACCTGGGAGCCGTCGGTGCGCGAGCTCCGGCCGGTGGCCGAGCAGCTCGAGCGTTTCTTCTGCGGCACCCAGAAAGCGTTCCGCCTGCCGCTCGATCCGGCGGGCAGCGAGTTCCAGCGCAAGGTGTGGAACGCGCTCGCGGAGATCCCGTACGGGGCGACGCGCAGCTACGGCGACGTCGCGAAGGCGATCGGCGAGCCGCGCAGCGCACGCGCCGTGGGCCTGGCGGCGAACCAGAACCCGCTCGTGATCGTCGTGCCCTGCCACCGCGTGATCGGCGCCGACGGCAAGCTGGTCGGCTACAGCGGCGGTGTCCCGCGCAAGAAGGCTCTGCTCGCGCTCGAGGCGCGCTTCCGCGGCCTGCAGGACGTGGACGGGGACCGCGTGATCGAGCAGCTGCACGTGAAGGTGGCGCGCCCTGCCGCAGCGCCCAGGCGCCGTCGCACGACCGGCACCGGCAAGGCCGCGCCGCGCCGGCGGACGGCACCGGCGGTCCGCGCCGCCGAGCCGGCGGCCGCGGTCGCGGCGGCCCCGAAGAAGGCGCGGGCACTGTCCGCAGCGCCCGCCCGAAAGTCGTCGCGCCGCACCTGACGGCGCCGCTCCTCCTCCATCCTCCGGAGCACCCATGAAGGCCTCGCGCCCGCTCGCCGTGCTTTGCCTCCTGCTGCCCCTCCTCGCCGCGCCGGTGTTCGCGAAGCAGGTCCGCGTCAACGTGTCGAACTACGCGTTCTCGCCGGCGACGGTATCGGCCGGCGTCGGCGACCACGTGGTGTGGATCTGGACGGGGGGCTTCCACACCGTCACGAGCGGTGACTGGTCGGCGGTCTCGGACCTGCAGGCCGGCGACGGCCTCTTCAACTCGAGTCCCGACGGCGGGACACCGCCCAACGCGACGTTCTCGTGGAAGGTCACCACGACGGGCACGCGGCCCTACTACTGCCAGCCGCACATCCCCGACATGGCGGGCTCACTCGACCTGGTCGCCTCGGGCGCGACGGGGCTGGCGGATTTCCGGATCACCGAGGTCGAGTACGGGGCGGCCGGCAACCTCGACCGCATCGAGATCACGAACGCGGGCGACACCGGCAACCTGGGGATGTACCGGCTGAGCGTCGCGGGCGGCGCGGCGCAGGACCTGAAGAGCTCGGGATCGGGCGCCGCGGCGACCGACCTCGTGGTGCCCCCGGGCGGTCACCTGGTGGTGCACGTCAACGCGGCGGGCACGAACAGCAGCACCGACGTGTACCTGCCGGGGATCACCGACCTGCCGGCGACGGGCTCGGTGGCGCTCTACGTGCCGAACACGTTCGACGCGTCGCTCGCGTCGGCCGACCAGCTCGTGGACTACGTGCAGTGGGGCGCGGGCGGCCAGGGGAACGAGGCGACGGCGGTCGCGGCGGGGCTGTGGTCGGCCGGCACCTTCGCGCCGGCGGTGGCTTCGGGCAGCTCGATCGAGTTCTGCGGTCAGCCGGGGCAGTACGGCGCGACGAGCTGGTACGTGAACCCGACCCCGAACTTCGGCGCGTCGGACAACTGCATCGTGCCGACCCACGCGTCGACCTGGGGTCGCATCAAGTCGTTGTACCGGTGACGCGGCGGGGTCGAGCGGTAGGCGCTTGAACGTTCGGGCCGAGCCGCGTGCGCTCACGTGGAGCGGAAGTGGTCGAAGCCTTCGCCGGGGAGCGGGACGAGGTCGCCGTTCCTGCGCTCGAGCTGGAGGCGGCCGGCGTCCGCGGTGAGCCGGCCGATGCGGTGGAGCGGCGTGCCGGCTTCGCGGGCGGCGTTCGTGCAGGCGTCGAAGCGCTCCGGCTCGATCGCGAGCAGCAGCTCGTAGTCGTCGCCGGGCGCGAAGTAGAGGCGCTCGAGCACCTCGGCCTCGGCGGCGCCCCCGCGGGCGGCCAGCGTGCGCGCGGCGAGCGCGAGCTGCGGGTCGGCGGGCAGGAGCGCGGCGCCCACGAGCGCGCCGAGGCCGCTCGCTTCGCACAGGTGCGCGAGGTCGCCCGGGAGGCCGTCCGACAGGTCGATCGCGGCGGTGACGCCGCCGGTCGCGGCCAGCGCGTGCGCGGCGGCCACGCGGCTCGGCGGGTTCGCGAACGATTCGACGAGGCCCACGGGCACGTGCGCGAGCGAGGGCGGCCCCTCGAGGTGCGCGAGCGCGAACGTCGCCGCGGCGCGGCCCGGGTGCCCCGTCACGGCCAGCACGTCGCCCGCGCGCGCGCCGGCCCGGCTCCAGTGCGCGCCGCGCGCGACGTCGCCGATCAGGGTGACGCTGAACCACGCGGGGCCGTCGGTCGCGGTCAGGTTGCCGCCCACCACCGCGGCGCCGTCGAGCTGGAAGACGCTCGCCATCGCGCGCTCGATCGCGCGCAGCTCGTCCGGGTCCGCGCCGGCGGGCGCGCCGATCGAAACGAGCGCCCAGCGCGGGATCGCCGCCGTCGCGGCGAGGTCGCTCAGGTTCGCCGCGGCGAGGCGGCGGCCGGTGCCCTCGGCGTCGAGCAGCTCGCGCCGCCAGTGCCGCCCCTCGACGAACGCGTCGGTCGTCACGGCGAGGTCGCGGCCCACGCGCGGCCGCAACACCGCGGCGTCGTGGCCCGGGCCCACGATGACGCCCTCGCCCTTCGGCAGCGTGGCCACGATCTCGCGGATGCGCTCGAACTCGCCCGGCGCTGCGGGCCGCTCATCCGGCATGGCGGTCCTCCTTCTCGCGCGCGGCGGGCAGCAGCACGGCGAGCAGCAGCCCCGCGAGCAGCGCGAACGCGGCCCCGAGCGCGAACGGCAGCGCGGGGCTCACGTGGTCCCACAGCAGCCCGGCCACGACGCTGGCGGGCAGCAGCGCGACGCCGACGACGGTCGCGTGCACGCCGAACGCCGTCGCGCGCAGGTCGCGCGGCACGAGGTCGGCCACGAGGCTCTTGGCCTGGCCTTCGATGAGCGCCTGGTGGACGGCCAGCAGCAGGAACGCACCGACGACACCCCACTTCGTGGCGTCGAGCGCGAGCACCGCGTAGGAGGCGGCGAAGACGACGTACGCCGCGAGCAGCAGCGGGCGGCGCCCGACGCGGTCCGAGAGCCCGCCGAACGGCCAGGCGAGCAGCGCGTAGAGCACGTTGTACGCGAGGTAGACGAGCGACACGTCGCCGGCGCTCCAGCCCGCCGCCTGCGTGCGCAACAGCACGAACGCGTTGCTGCTGTTGCCGAGCTGGAACAGCGCCTCGACGACGAGGAAGCGGCGGAACGCGGGTCCGAGCGCGCCGGCCTGCTGGCCGAGCGTGCGCGCGACGCGCGGCGCGGCCGGCACCGCGCGCACGAACAGCAGGATCACGAGCACGCCGAGCGCGGCGGGAACGCCCGAGGCGAGGAAGACGCGCCGGTACCCCTCGGCTCCCAGCGACTGCCAGTGCGAGAGCAGCCACCAGCCGACGAGCGGCCCGATCGCCGCGCCGATCGTGTCCATCGTGCGGTGCAGGCCGAACGCACGCCCGAGGAAGGCGGGTGGTGTCGAGTCGGCGATGAGCGCGTCGCGCGGCGGCGTGCGCAGCGCCTTGCCGAGCCGGTCGCCGAAGCGCATCGCGAGCACGAACGTCCACGACGCGGCGAGCGCCATGGCGGCCTTGGCCACGCCCGAGAGCGCGTAGCCGAGCGCGGCGAAGCGCCGCCGGCGCCCGAGCCGGTCCGACAGCCAGCCGGTCGTGAGGCGCAGCACCGACGCGGTGCACTCGGCCACGCCCTCGATCAGCCCGAGGCTCGTCACCGAGGCGCCCAGCGTGACCGTGACGAACAACGGCAGGATGGGCACCAGCATCTCGCTCGAGACGTCGGTCAGCAGCGACGTGACGCCGAGCGCGACGACGTTGGGGTGGATGCCTTCGGCCTGCCCGCGATCCGGTTCCTGCGACATGGGGCGGCAGCCTAGCAGCCGGGGCGCCGCGGCGTACGGCGCCCGAAAGCCGGGCCCGCCGCCCCCACGCGAACCGGCCCGTACGGAAGCCCGGTGCGGCGAAGATTGTTTTCGTCGCCCTCAAGGCGTTGACCCCGAAGAGCTTCGGCTCCCGGGGACGCGGACGCGCGCCAACCGCTGTCGGGGCAGGCGGCAGGCGCCGCCCAACAACAATCTGCGCCGCACAACCTTCCGCTTGCCCGACGCGCACCGGCTCGCCCATGCTCCCCGCTCACCGGATCTCGGCCGCGATCCACAGGTTCGCGCGGGTGTTTCGCCTCCGCGCGCGGCGCCCCCCAACCGACGCGACTGGAGACGTGCATGCGCATCCCGCCCCGCCTCGCCGGCGTGCTGCTGGCCGCTCTCGCGGCCGGGCCGGCGCTTGCCGCGTGGCCGGTGGACACGACCGTCAACGTCCCGCTCTGCCGCGCGCCGCTCGGGCAGCAGTACCCGGTGGGCGCGGCCTCGGGCGACGGCGCGGTGTTCGCGTGGATCGACCTGCGCGGCGGGGCGAACTTCGACATCTACGCCCAGCGCGTGCGGGTGACCGGCAGCGTGGATCCCGCCTGGCCCGCCGACGGCCTCGCGGTGTGCACGGCGAACGCCGACCAGATGTACCCGGCCGTGCTCGGCGACGGTGCTGGCGGGGCGTTCGTGGTGTGGTGCGACGGCCGTGGCGGGACGTTCGACCTGTACGCGCAGCACGTGCTCGCGGCCGGCGCGCCCGATCCCGCCTGGCCGGCCGGCGGCCTGCTCGTGTGCGGCGCCCCGTCGGGGCAGTGGTTTCCCGTCGTGACGGGCGACGGCGGCACGGGACTGCTCGTCGCGTGGTCGGACCTGCGCAGCGGCGACTACGACGTGTACGCGCAGCACGTGCTCGCCACCGGCGCGCTCGATCCCGCGTGGCCGGCGGGCGGCACGCCGCTCTGCACGGCGGCCGGCGACCAGGACGAGGTGCGGATCGTGGGCGACGGCGCGGGCGGTGCGGTCGTCGCGTGGACCGACCGGCGTGGCGGCACGACCGCGGACGTCTATGCGCAGCACGTGCTCGCGACCGGCGCCGCCGATCCCGCGTGGCCCGCCGGCGGCCGCGCGCTCTGCGCCGCGCCGGGCAACCAGCTCGCGCCCGCGGCCGTTTCCGACGGCGCCGGCGGCGCCATCGTCGCGTGGCAGGACGGGCGCGGCGGCACGGGCTA
>CAZIXL010000066.1:0-9481 GCA_964542885.1 uncultured bacterium | reverse complement strand
TCGGTCGAGGTCATGAACATCATCGGCGACGTCGAGGGCAAGAACGTCGTCATGTTCGACGACGTGGTGACGACCGCGCGCACGCTCTGCCAGGCGGCGAACGCGATGCAGCGCCACGGCGCGCGCGACATCTACGCCGGCGTCACCCACGGCGTGTTCTGCCCGGGCGCCTTCGAGCGCATCGCCGAATCGCCCATCAAGGAAGTCGTCGTCACCGACACGCTGAACCACGAGCCCGGCTCGCTGTCGTCGCACGTCCGCGAGCTGCCCGTCGCGGGCCTGCTGGGCGAGGCCGTGCAGCGCATTCACGAGGAACGATCGCTCAGCTCGCTGTTCGTCTAGGCGGGCGCCCCGCGGCGCGCCGAGGCGCCCGCGGTCCACACGGTTTTCGCAGGGCCCGGGCACGACCCGGGCGAGTCCACGAGGAGGAGTCAACATGTCGGTCATCCAGCTGAACGGCACCCGCCGCGAGGCTCTCGGCAAGGGCGGCGCCCGCAAGGCGCGCGCGGCCGGGCAGATTCCGGGCGTCGTGTACGGCCACGGCGAGACGCCGATGCCGGTCGCGGTCGATCTCCGCGAGTTCCAGATCGCGATGCGCGCGCACAAGGGCGGCAACGCGATCGTGAACCTGAAGGTCGAGGGCAACGAAGTCACCGCGCTCGTGCGCGACGCGCAGATCGACCCGCTCTCGCGGGCGGTCGTGCACCTGGACTTCCAGCACATCTCGCTCACCGAGACCATCGAAGTCGAGGTCGTGGTGCACGCGGTCGGCCTCGCCGACGGCGTGAAGAACGGCGGCGGCGTGCTGGAGCTGATCACGCGGCAGCTCGAGGTGCGCTGCCTGCCGACCGCGATCCCGGCGTCGATCGACGTCGACGTGACCGCGCTCGGCATCGGCGCCTCGATCCACGTCGGCGACCTGAAGCCCGAGGGCTACGAGATCCTCACCGATCCGGGCACCACGGTCGTGACGGTCGTGGCGCCGACGGTCGAGGAGACCCCGGCGGCCGGCGAAGGCGTGGTCGCGCCGGAGGCGGGTGCGGCCGAGCCCGAGGTGGTCGGCGCGAAGGGCAAGAAGGACGAGGCGGACGGCGGGAAGGAGTAGGACCTTCCGACCGTGCCGCTGGTGGTGGGCCTGGGCAATCCCGGAGGGCGCTACGCGCGCACGCGGCACAACGTCGCGTGGCGGGTGCTCGACGAGCTGGCGGCGCGCGGCGACGCGCGTCCCGGCGGGGAAGGTTCGACCTACCGCGCACGAACGGCCCGTCCCGGCGGGCGCGACGTGGTGCTGATGGAGCCGCTGACGTTCATGAACCGAAGCGGGGAGGCGATCCGGGAATGGCAGGGCCGGCACGGGCTGGAGGCCGGGGAGCTGCTCGTCGTATCGGACGACGTCTACCTGCCGCTCGGCACGCTGCGCCTGCGGGCGGGCGGATCGAGCGGAGGGCATCGCGGACTCGAGAGCGTCGAGGAGGCGATGGGGCACCGGGACTACGCGCGGTTGCGCGTCGGCGTCGGGGCCGCGGAGAGCAGCGAGGCGCTCCGGGAGCACGTGCTGGAGGATTTCACGCCGGAGGAGCAGCCGGCGATCGAGGAGGCCGTCCGCCGCGCCGCGGACGCCGTGGAGTGCTGGCTGGCGGAAGGCACGCTGGCAGCGATGAATCGATTCAATCGCAGGGTCCGCAAAGAGGAGTCCGAGACGTGACCAAGTACGAAACCGTGTACATCCTCGAGCCCGGCTACGACGAAGCCCGCGCCGAGGAGGAGTCGACCAGGATCACCGGCTGGATCAAGGATCTGGGCGGGGAAGTGGTCGAGGTCCAGAAGTGGGGCAAGCGCCGCCTCGCGTACGAGATCGAGCGCAAGCGCGACGGCGTCTACACGCTGCTGGTGTGGAGTGGCGCCGGCCCGATGGTCAAGGAACTGGAGCGGCGGCTGCGCCTCAACGAGAGCGTCATGCGCGTCCTCACCACCGTGTACGTCCCGCCGGAGATGACGCAGGGCGTGCCCGAGGGCGAGGCGGTGGGCGCGGGTTCGGACGGCGACGACAACGAGTAGCGGCCGCACCGCCCCGCGGCTCGAGGAGGCGAGATGTCCGAGCTGAAGCTCCCGGAGGTCAACCGGGTGACGCTGAGCGGACGCCTCACCCGCGATCCCGAGAAGCGCTACGCCCAGGACGGCACGCCGGTGTGCACCTTCACGCTGGCGTTCCACCGGCGGTACCGCTCGAAGCAGGGGACGTGGGAGGAGCACACGGGGTACGTGACGGTGACCAGCTACCGGCGGCTCGCCGAGGTCTGCGCGCAGTACCTGCGCACGGGCGGACCGGTGCTGGTGGAAGGACGTTTGCAGATGCGGGAGTGGAAGACCGCGCGGGGCGAGAAGCGCGAACGCCTCGAAGTCCGCGCGGATTCGGTCCACTTCCTCGAGAAGGCCGGCACCGGGGTGGACGAACCGCCCGGTGAGGGGCCCGACGAGGATCCAACCTTCTAAAGAGAGAAAGAGAATTCCATGGCCAAGGATCGCGAAGGCAAGGGCGTCAAGAAGAAGTACTGCAAGCTGTGCCTGGAGAAGGTCGGCTTCGTGGACTACAAGGACGAGAAGCGGCTCGGCCGTTTCGTCACGGACCGCGGCAAGATCGTGCCCCGGCGCGTCTCGGGCACCTGCTCGATGCACCAGAAGCAGCTGACGACCGCCATCAAGCGGGCGCGCGTTCTGGCGCTGCTGCCGTTCACCAGTGACTTCTATCGCTGAGCCACGCCGCGAGTCGCGCCCGCTCGCGTGGGTGCGCATCGCGTCGCTGGTGATGCTCCTCGCCCTCGGCGGGCTCGGCTCGTCGGGGACGTGGGGGGCGATGTGGCTGCTCGTGCCGGCGGCGACGGCGGTGGCGCTGCTGCTGTCGTGGCGGTTCGGACCGGTGGCGCTGGCGCTGCCGGTGGCCCTCGCCCTGGCGGCGGTCGCGCTCGCGTACGCGGGCCCGGCGGCCGTGCCGCTCTGGAAGTCGGCGTGGGTGCCGCTCGCGTCGGTGACCGGGGCATGGATGGGGCTTCACGAGGAGGGCGGCGGTCCCGGACCGGGCCAGCGGGCGTGGATGCACGTTCCGCTGCTCGCGATGGCCGCGCTGCTTCCGGTGGCGCCGGGCTTCGAGCCGGCCATCGGGCGTGCGGAGCGCGTGATCCGGGCCCAGCAGCAGGCACTGCTCAAGTCGCCCGAATCGGCCCGCTGGCCGCAGGGGCTGCGGGAGGAGTTGCAGAGGGAGGCCCAAGCCCCGCCGGCGGCACGCCAGCGGGAACTGACCTTCGTGATACCGGTGGCGATGTTCCTGTGGATCCTCGCGCTCGTCGCGGCGGGGCGCGCCCTGGCGGCGCGCACGGCGACGGTGCTGGGATGGCCGGCGCTCTCGCGCCCGGCGCTGCGGGAGTGGCGATTGCCGGACGTGGCGCTGGTGCCGCTGCTCGCGGGGCTCGCGCTGGTGGTGTTCGGGGACCGGACCTGGCAGCCGGTGGCGGCGGTCCTGCTGGGGTACTCGGGGCTCGGCTATAGTGTTCAGGGTTTTGCGGTCGTGGAGTCGGTGCTGCGGTCGCGCGGCATGCCTCCCGCCTTCGTCACGTTGTCCATGGTGTTCGTGATCGCCGTGAGCCTGCTGTGGGTGCTCCCGGCCCTCGCCGTGGTGGGTTTGAGCGACGTGTGGCTCGACTACCGCAGACTGGAGCCCTCCCGGGACCGGGAGGCGTAGGAGAATCCGACGATGGAAGTGATCCTGCTGGAAGACATGAAGGGCGTGGGCAACAAGGGCGCCACGGTGAACGTGAAGCCCGGGTTCGCGCGCAACTACCTGCTGCCGCGCCGGCTCGCGATTCCCACCGGCACGAAGGCCGCGAACCTCTACCAGGAGCTGGAGCGCCAGCACGCCATGCAGGCCGACAAGCGGATCGCGGCCGCGAAGCTCGAGGCGGCGAAGCTCGACGGCTTCGAGGTCAACATCCCGGCGCAGGCGAACGAGGAGGACACGCTCTTCGGTTCGATCACCAGCTCGGACGTCGCCGACGCGCTGCGCGCGGCCGGCCACGAGGTGGACAAGCGCCGCATCGAGATGGAGGACCACATCAAGCAGCTCGGCGCGTACGACGTGACCGTGCGCTACTACGGCGGCGTCACGGCCACCGTGAAGGTGTGGGTGGTGCGGGCATGAACCGCGCGCGGATCCTCGGTTCCGTCCTCGTGGTGATGCTGGTGGCGGCGGCGTCGCTGCCGGCGACGGCCGCGAAGAAGGGGGCGCCCAAGAAGTCCGCCCCCGCCAAATCGGTGGCGCCGGACGATTCCGACGCCGTGCTCGTGCGCGTCGGCAAGGACGTGATCACGCGCCGATCGGTGGCCGAGCGTCTCTCCGAGATCCCCGACCAGTACCGCACGAACTACCAGACGCCCGAAGGGCGCGAGCAGCTCATCAACCGCATGATCGAGGAGCGTGCCTGGATGCAGGACGCCGAGGCCAACGGCATCGCCGACCGGCCCGACGTGCAGCGCCAGCTCGCGCAGCAGCGCCGCGACCTGCTGATCCGCACGCGGATCAACGAGCTGATGGCGGCGAACCCGGCGCCGGGCGACTCCGAGGCGCAGGCCTACTACGACGAGCACCAGGACGAGTTCAAGATCCCGGCGACCGTCGCCATGCGGCACATCCAGCTCAAGACCGAGGCCGACGCGCGCAAGGTGCTCGCGCTCGCGAAGGCGAAGGGCGCGGACTGGAACAAGCTCGCCAGCACGTGGTCGCAGGACACGCTGACGCGCGCCAACGGCGGCAACCTGGGCACCGTCACGCGTGACGGCGGCTTCTCCTCGCTCGGCTCGCAGCCCGCGCTGGCGGAGTCGGCGATGGCGCTCGGCGAGGGCGCGATCGGCGGCCCGTTCCACACGGACCGCGGCTGGCACGTGGTGAAGGTCGAGAGCGTGCGTCCCGACGGCGAGCGGCCGCTCGACCAGGTGCGCTCGTACATCGTCCGCCAGCTCACGCAGCAGAAGCAGCAGGCCTTCTACCAGGAGGAGCTGGCGCGGCTCAAGGCGCGGTTGAGCGTGAAGCCGGACTCGAACGCCCTCCACTCGTTCTTCGACTCCAAGAAGTCGGCCCGCGAGATGTTCACGGACGCGCAGGCGGCGGGCGCTCCCGAGCAGCGCATCGCCGCCTACCGCAGGGTGGTCGAGACGTGGCCCGAGGACGACCTTGCGCCGCAGGCGGCGTTCATGGTCGGCTTCATCTACAGCGAGGAGCTGAAGGACTACGACAAGGCCGAGCAGGCGTTCCGCGACCTCCTGGCGAAGTACCCCAAGTCGGAGCTCGCGGCGTCCGCCACGTGGATGGTGGAACATATGCGGACCGAGGAAGCGCCCGACTTCGCCCCGCTCGGGGCGGACTCGGCGGCGCCCTCGGCCGGAAAGGGCGCGAAGTAGCGGCGTGAAGATCGTCGAAGCCAGGGTGCACGGGCTCGTCTTCGACTCCCGCACGCAGCAGCACGTGGTGGTGCTGCGCGAGCTCGACGGGGTCCGCGTGCTCCCGATCTGGATCGGGCCCAGCGAAGCCGTGGCCATCCAGCGGCTCGTGACGCAGGAGGCGTTCCCGCGCCCGCTCACGCACGACCTGATCGCGCTGGTGCTCGAGGGCCTCAAGGCGAAGGTCGCACGCATCGTGATCGCCGATCTCCGCGAGGGCACGTTCTACGCGACCATCATCATCGAGCGCGAGGGCGGCCTGCTGTCGATCGACGCGCGCCCGAGCGACTCGATCGCGGTCGCGCTGCGCACGCAGGCGACGATCCTCGTGAACGAGGAGCTGCTGCAGGCCCCGCCCGAGCAGGAGGCCGAGACGCCCGGCGAGCCGCCGCCCGAGGGCCCGGCACCCGAGCTGACCCCCGAGGAGAAGGCGGAGCAACTGCGCCGCTACCTCGAGCGGCTGAACCCGGAAGACTTCGGCAAGTTCCAGATGTGAGCGCGCTCCCCCCGGCATCCGGAGGTCCGTTCGGCGCCCCGCTGCGCCGGTGCGTGCGTGCGGCCGCTCCCGCGGCGATCGCCCTCGCGCTGCTCGCGCCCGCGCCGCCGCCCGCGCGCGCGGGCGCCGACGTCGTGGCCGAGGCGCTGCTCCGCCAGCCCGTCTCGGCCGAGCGCTCGCGCGGACTGGCAACGTGGCTGCGCACCGCGCCGCTCGCCGCCGAGTTGCGCCTGCTGCGCTACGGGCCCGACGTGCTGGGCCCCGACGAGCGGCCGCTGGTCGAGGCGGCACTGCGCCAGGCGCCGAAGGCCGAGCCCGACCTGCGCCGCCGCCTCGAGGCGCGCCGCGAGCTGGCGCTGGCCGGCGAGGGCCGGCGCACGAAGGCCGATCCCGCCGACCTGCGCGCGCTGCGCCCGCGGCAGTCGGTGTGGCGCGTCGGCGTGCTGCTGCCGGACTCCGGCGACTACGCCGGCTTCGCCGCGACCGTCGAGGCCGCGGTGGTCGCGGGGCTCGCGTGGGACCCGGCGGCGGGACCGTTCCTGGTCGAGCACCACGGCACCGGCGACGCCGAGCCGGCGCGCGCGGCCGCCGCGCTCGACACCGCGGTGACCGCGTGCGGCGTCGTCGTGGGGGAGCTGCTGAGCGAGCCCACGTTCGCGCTCGCCGCGGGCACGCGCATCGCGGGCGTTCCGCTCGTCTCGCCGACGGCGACCGACGAGTCGATCGGGCACGCGGGCCCCGCCGTCTTCCAGGTCGGGCCGCCGAACGCGCTGCGCGGCGAACGGCTCGCGCGCACGTTCCTCGCGCCGGGCCGCAAGGTCGCGATCATCACCTCGAGCGCCCGCGGGCACGCACCACTCGTCGAGGCGTTCGCCGCCGCCGCCGAGTCGCTGGGCGCCACGATCGTCCGCCGCGACGTGTACGCGCCGGGCGTGACCGACTTCCGTTCGTTCTCGCGCGGCCTGCGCACGTTCGGAGCCGAGGTGCTGTTCTGGGACGGCGACTCGCGCGAGGTCGTGCCGCTGTTGCGCCAGCTCGGCTCCGACGGCATCTCGGTGCGCGTCTGCGGGGGCGCGGCCCTGTCGCCCGACCAGTTCCACACGGGCGAGAAGCTGCTGCTCGAGGGCGTGAGCTTCGTCGCCGACGACTGGCAGCTCGCGCCGGCCCAGCAGGCGGCGGTCGACTCGCTGGCCGAGGCCCGGGGCGAGCGCCCGGGCTCGCTGTGGACGCGCGGGCTCCTCGCCGGGCGGCGCATCGCCGCCGCCGTCGCCGAGGGCGCTCGCACGCCGGCCGAGCTGGCGGCGCGGCTCGTGAGCCGCGACCCGTCGCTGCGCGCGGGCGGGTTCCTCGACGCGACGCGCGAGGGCGCCTCGATCCCCGTCTTCACCGTGCAGCACGGGGAGGCGGTCCCCCTTCCGGGCTCGCCCTAGGGCCGCGGGCCCTCAGTAGAGCGTGAAGCGGATGCGGAAGTAGGCCCACACGCGCCGCACCGGGTCGCTCTCGCGCACCCGGTAGGGCCGGTAGCGGCACTGCAGCACGGCGGCGGTCGCCGCGTGCTCCAGCATCGGCTGCTGGGTGCCGCCCAGGATCTCGACCTGCAGCACCTTGCCGGTCGTGTCCACGAGCGCCACCAGCTCGACGACGCCCTCGATGTTCGCCTCGCGCGCGGCCTCCGGGTAGGTGGGGCGCACCAGGTCCTCGACGACCAGGTCGGTCGACTGCACGACCGGCCCTTCGAGCGCGAGCGCGCGCAGCCGCGCCTGCAGCGTGAGTTCGTCCTCGCCCTGTCCCTTGCCGGGGCGCTGCGCCTCGCGGGCGGGCTTCGTGCCCTGCCTGGCCACGTGCTTCTCGCCGCCGCCCGCCTGCAGGTTCACGGGCACGAGGTTCACCCTGCTCGGGCCCGGCCGCTCCTCGGGGCCGCGGATCTCGAGCAGGATGCGCTCGACGTACTGGTCGCGGCCCTCGAAGCCGAAGCGTTTCGGGTCGTCGAGGGCCTCGACGACGGCGGGCTGGCGCAGGACCACGAGCGCCAGCAGGAACAACGCACAGACCGATCCGCCGATGAGGCTCAACCGGCGCTGGAACCGTTCGATCTCGTGGAAGTAGCCGTCGATGCCGTGGCGCATGCGGACCCCGGGCTCACCGGTGCGGTGCGCAGCGAGCGCGCGGCACCGGCTCGAGTGGGTGGTGGCGGGCCCGGCCGCTCAGCGCGTCCCCGAGAGGACATGCGTGCGCACGGAGTCTAGCAGAAGCGTCCGGGCGTCCACGCGCGAATCCTCGCACGCCGCCTCGAGCGGGCCGTCCTCGGTGCGTACGAAGCGCACGCGGCCGTCCGCGTCCGCCTGCAGGACGAGCGTGCCGCCGAGCGTGACGAGCGCCCCGGGAACGGGCCGGCCCTCCGCGTCGCGCACCTCGAGCGTGTCGGGCGTCGTCCCCGTGGCCGCACCGAAGTCGCGCGCGAGCGCCAGGTAGAGCGCGAGGGCTTCGGTGCGCAGCCGCCCCGGCGCCACGGCGAGCGCTTCGCCGCGGGCGTCGTCGAGACGCGCGAGCGAGACCGAGACGGCGACCGCCGACACCTGCGCGATCGGGTACTTCGCGCTCTCGCCGACCGCGAGCGTGTCGGCCAGTCCCAGCTGCGCCGCGGCGTCGGCGACGCGCTGCGCCAGCCGCCGCCCGCCGGCGCTCGAGAAGTAGTGCCCTGCGCTGGGCGGGGCCGAGGCGTGGCCGAGCCGCAGGTAGCGCTCGGCGCCGAACGCCTCGGACACCTGCACGCGCTCGACTTCGGAGACCGCGGCCTCGCTCGTGCGCGTGAGGCGCACGCTCGCCCCCGCCGCTGCGAGCATCGCGGCGAGTGCGCGCGCCAGCTCGAGGTTCAGCGCCGAGGCGCGCACGCCCGAGGGCCCGGTGCCGGCCGGATCGTCGCCGCCGCCCTCGGGGTCGAGCACGATCCGCCGGTTCGCGAGCGCACCGCCCGCGACCGCCACGTAGCGCGGCGGCCAGGTCGTGTCGGCGCCCCACGCGCGGAAGCCGGCGAGGCGCGGCGAGCGGAAGACGCCACCCGCATCGGCCCGCAGCGCGACGAAGCCGTCGCGGTTGAGCCACGAGAGCGGGGGCTCGAAGCCCGTCGGGCCCGGCGCATCGCGGAGGGGCCGGTCGAAGGGCATCTCGCGCGCGAAGCCGGTGCGCTCGCCCGCGACGTCCAGCGGCCCGAGGGGGACGTCCGTGCCGAAGACGACCGGCGCGCCCGCGGGCCCGGGGCCGCCCGCGACGCGCAGCGCGATGCGCGCGCGGCCCGCCGCGCGCGCCGGATCCGCCGACCGGAAATACGCCCAGGCGACGCCGTCCGCGATGCGCACGGTCGTGTCGCGGGGCACGAGCGCGCGTGGCGTCTCGACGTGCAGCGCGACGAGCGTCGTCTCGGGCCAGGGCAGCCGGTCGGGGTCGAACGCACGCACGCGCAGCGGGATCGCCTCGCGGGAGGGACGTGCGTCGGCGACC
>CAZIXL010000065.1:0-9529 GCA_964542885.1 uncultured bacterium | reverse complement strand
CCGCGTACAGGTCCCGGAAGCCGCCCGCCCCGTCGGGCGCGAAGCCGAAATCGAGTGCGCTCGGCGACATCGTGCTTCCGTAGGGCAGCGCCCTCCTGTATTCGGTGGTCGCGCCCGTGCGGAACCGATGCACCGACCAGCCCGTGAGCCCGACGGCCGTTCCGATCGCATAGAGGTCGTCGGCCTCGGTCCCCGGCAGGATCCACGCCTCGGCGATCCCGCCACCACCGCCGACCCAGGAACCCTGGACGGATTCGAGTGTCAGCCCCGCGGGCCACTCGGCGCGGGCGGGAGGCGCGGCCGCGACGAGCGCGGCGAAAACGGCGAGTGATGCCAGGCGGAACGCGGAGCGCACGGGACCTCCTTCTGGCTCGCGGGGGAAACTCGGTGCCGAAAGCCTACGCCGCGGGGCGTGCACCGGCGAGCATCGAATCCGCGCCGCGGGACGCGACACCGCGGCGGGAACGCGGCTCCCGCCGCGCGTCGCCCCTCGCGGCGTCAGCCCTGCTGGCGGCTGCCCGCGGGCGTCCGGCCCTGTTGCTTGCTGCGGTACATGAGGCGGTCGGCCTCGCTGATCAGCTCGCCCGCCGACATCGCCCCGTCCCACTCGATCGCGCCCACGCTGACCGTGCTCTCGTACGGCGAGCGCGTGTGGAAGCCGTGGCGGATGCGCCCGGCGAGCACGTCGGCGCCCGCCAGATCCGACAGCACGATGAGCACGAACTCGTCGCCGCCCACGCGGTAGCCGGTGTCGGTGCCCTCGCGCGAGCAGGCGCGCGTGACGTTCGCCACCACGCGCAGCGTCTCGTCGCCGCCCGCGTGGCCGAAGCGGTCGTTCACGACCTTCAGGTCGTCCACGTCGAGGAACAGCAGCGACAACGGGTGGTCGAGCCGCCGCGAGCGCAGCATGACGCGGCCCAGCTCGCGTTCGAGCGCGCGGCGGTTGCCGAGCCCGGTGAGCGCGTCGGTGAGCGTGAGCGCCTCGAGGTCGGCCAGGTGCTGGCGCGCCGTGGCGCGCTCGCGGCGCAGCAGCACGACCACCCACGCGGCGAACGCGATGGCGATCGCCGAGGCGGCGATCGAGGACAGCATCGCGCGCGGGGATTCGGCGAGCGTTCCGTCGCGATAGAGCGACGACAGCCACGGCAGCGCGGCGAGCACGGCCGCCCCGACCAGCAGGGGCAGCGTGCCGGCGCCGGGCTGCGGCGGACCGGGCGTGTCGATCTTGCTCATGAGCCTCCGGGGAGCACCCCGGCGGCGGCCGACGGGCGGCCTGCCGTTCGGGGACGTGGGAGCGCGGGGGCCGATTCGACGTACGATGCCGGGGATTATGCGCGAGCGGCGACGCCGATGGGAAGCCTCGGGGCGTTCCCGCGCGAAACCGGCGGGCCTCGCGGGCATCGAACCGGGTGCCCGTTTCAGCCGTTTTCGGGGCCGTCCGGACCTGATAACTTGCTCCGGCCCGCGTCCTGACCACACCCATCCTCCGGGAGTGCCCGATGCCCGATACGACCACGGCCGCGCGGATCCGGCCGCTCGACGAGCTCGACCTGAACGGGATCGTCCGCATCGACGAGAAGATCACCGGCCGGTACCAGCCCGACCTGTGGGAGCAGCGCGTCATGTTCTACGTGCGCCGCGACCCGGGCGCCTCGCAGGTGGCCGAAGTGGACGGCAGGGTCGTCGGCTTCATGCTCGGCGACTGCCGCGCCGGCGAGTTCGGCCTCGAGACTCCGAGCGGCTGGATCGAGCGCTTCGGGATCGATCCGGACTTTCGCGGAAAGGACCTGGGCCGGCAGATGTTCGAAGCCATGTGCGCCCACTTCAAGGCCGAGGGCGCGACGAGCGTCCGCACGCTGGTGGACCGCAACGACGCCTCGCTGGCCGGCTTCCTGAAGGCGATCGGCTTCGGCGAATCCCCGCTCACCGCGCTCGAGCGCGCCATCTAGAGGACGGCGGTTTCATGATCAAAGTCGAGAACCTCGAGCTGCCGAAGCGCTACCACGACGCCGTGGAGCACTGGCAGCGGCACAACTTCAAGGACTACGACCTGCTCCTGAAGTACTGGGACAAGTACTTCCCCAAGGACGAGCAGTTCTGCCTGTGCGCCAAGCTGGAGCTGGGCACGACCGACGTGATCCAGGTCGGCGAGTTCAAGGGCGAGAAGAAGCGCCTCAAGCCCGAGGAGATGACGCCCGAGCAGGCGAAGCACCTGCTGGCGATCATCAAGGCGCAGGCCTCGACCGAGTTCGGCTCGATCCAGCAGCACGCCGGCACCGTCGACCGCGCGCGCGACGACGAGGACAAGTTCTGGACCATGCGCGTCATGGCCGAGGAGCTGCGGCACGGCTACCAGATGCTGCACCTGCTGCTGTCCGAGGACTGGAGCAGCGTGTCGGGCGGCGTGACCGGCGAGCAGATGGTCGAGGAGATCCTGTCGATGACGACGGGCAGCCACGTCCTCGACGCGTTCAACCTCGACTACGACTCGTACACCGACAACGTCGTGTTCGCCGCCTGCATCGACCGCGTGGGCAAGTACCAGCTCACGATGCAGAAGGTGTGCGCGTACAAGCCCATGGCCGACAGCATGCCGCCCATGCTGCGCGAGGAGGCGTTCCACCTCGCCGCCGGTGTGATCCCCATGCGCCGCTGGGCCCAGAAGGCCGCGCAGGGCGACGTGTTCGTGACCATGCCCATGATGCAGCACGCGCTCAACAAGTGGGTGCCGCGCGGGCTCGAGATGTTCGGCGACGAGCGCGGCGGCGACACGAACGTGAAGTTCGGCTTCAAGGACCTGAAGAACGAGGAAGCCTCGTCGGCGTACCACGAGGAAGTGAAGAAGATGGTGCACGACATCAACACGCGCTTCCTGCGTGCGCGTTTCCCCGACATGACGCCCGACAAGTGCGAGCAGGTGCTGGCCGACCTCGAGCGCTCGCGCGGCACCTGGCAGGGCGTGCGCTGGGACGACCTGCTGCGCGTGCCCGACAAGCGGTTCTTCCGCCGCAAGGGCGTCCACGCGTTCCAGATGATCGGCATCGACGGCGAGACGTTCGAAAGCGCCGACGAATACCTGCGCTACCTGGCGAAGAACCTGAACGAGGGCTACGTCGCGAGCCGCGACCTGCGCGTGTACGCCGAGGCGCTGGTCAAGGTCGCGGCCGGCGAGCTGTCGACCGACGACGCCGTGCGCGCCATGCCCAAGCTCAAGCGCGTCGGCGGCACGTGCCCGTGCAGCAAGGGCGTGCGCTGGGTCATGGAGGACTCCGACGGAACCGAGACGACGGTCGCGGTGCGCTGAACCCTTCGCGCGAGCCTCGAAGTCACGACCGCCGGTCCGGAAGCCCCGGGCCGGCGGTTTCGCGTGCCGCGGTCGCGCACCGGTCCCACTTCGTGCTGGCCGGCGGCCCGCGCGCGTCGCTAGCATTCGCGCAGGCGAAACCCCTTCCCTCTCCGTCCTCGAAGGAGGTCGCATGCGCTCCCCCCTCGGCGCCGCGCTCGTGCTGCTGTTCGCCCTCTCCGCGGTGTGCGCGGTGCATGCCGCGCCATCCGTCGTCCGCACGTCCACCCCGCTCCCGCCCCGGCCCGGCGTCGTGCTCGTGCTGCTGGCGTCCGGCACGACGATCGAGCCCGCGCCGGCCGGCGGCCTCCACGCGCGCGACGCCGCGCTCGACGCGACGCTCGTGCACTTCGGGCTCGCGCGGGCGGAGCGGCTCGCGCGCGGGCCGTCGCGCGCTCGGCGCCCGGAGGTCTTCGCGCTGCGTAGCGACTCGCCGGGCTTCGACCCGGTCGCGGCCGCAGCCGCGCTGCGCGGCCAGCCGGGCGTCATCGCGGCCGCGCCGGACCTGCGGCTCTCGCTGCATCTCGTGCCGAACGACCCCTACCTCTCCAGCCAGTGGCACCTGTCCACCAGCGCCGCCGCGGTGCGCGCGCGGCAGGCGTGGGACATCGAGACGGGTTCGCCCGGAGTGGCGATCGGCATCCTCGACACGGGCGTGGACACGGGTCACCCCGACCTCGCGGGCAAGATCTGGCACAACCCCGGCGAGATCCCGGGCAACGGGATCGACGACGACGGCAACGGGTACGTGGACGACGTCCAGGGCTGGGACTTCGGCGACGACGACGCCGACCCCTCGCCCGGCCCGGTGTTCGACGCCGCCACCGGCATCGACGTGGGCTGGCACGGCACGTACGTCGCGGGCCTCGCGGCCGCCGCGACGAACAACGCCGACGGCATCGCCGGCGTCGCGTGGAACTGCCCCGTCATGGCGCTCAAGATCGCCGACTCGACCGGCGACCTTCCGCTTTCGGCGGTGAGCGCGGCGATCCTCTACGCGATCGACAACGGCGCCTCGGTGATCAACATGAGCCTCGGCTCGCCCGACACGGCGGCCGCCGCGTTCTTCCAGCCGCTCGTCACCGCCGCGTTCGACGCCGGCGTCGTGAGCGTCTCGTCGGCCGGCAACGACGGCACCGACGAGATGAACTGGCCGGCGGCGTGCGACAGCGTGCTGTCCGTGGCGGCGACCGACGCCTCGAACACTCGCGCGAGCTTCTCGAACTGGGGCGACCGTGTGGACATCGCCGCCCCGGGCGAAGGCATGTGGTCGAGCATCGCGCGCAACTACGCGTACGACGACCTGAGCCTGCTGTTCTTCGAGCTGCTCTGGGGCTACGACGACGTGAACCCGTACATGTCGGGCGACGGCACGTCGTTCTCGTCGCCGATCGTGGCCGGTGCGGCGGCGCTCGTGCGCTCGCGCTTCCCGTCCCTGGGGCCGCTCCAGGTCATGCAGCAGCTGGTCCTGACCGGCGACGTGCGCGCCTACGACAACCCGATCGGGCCGCGGCTGAACATCGAGCAGGCGCTGCTGAGCCCGCTCGACGTGGCGCCCGCGCCCGCGCCGGGCGGGCTCGCCTTCGCCGCGCCCTCGCCCAACCCGTCGCGCGGCGCGACCCGCTTCGCGTTCGCGCTGCCACGCGCCGCACGCGCCACGCTCGCGATCGTGGACGCGCAGGGGCGCCTCGTGCGCACGGTGCTGGATCGCGACCTCGCGGCCGGCGCGCGGTCGGCCGCGTGGGACGGGCGCGATGGCGACGGCCGCGTCGCCGCGCCGGGGCTCTACTTCGCGGTGCTGCGGGCGGGCGGCGCGAGCGCGGTGCGAAGGGTCGCGATGCTGAGGTGAGGCGGCGCGGCCGGCGGCCCGGCCCCGGGGGCGTCCTACTCGGGAACGACCTGCAGCGTCAGGGCGGAGAGGAGCACCCCGACGCCCCCGAGTTGCGTGTCGGGGCCCAGGCACGAGCCCACGACCTGGACCGTGTGCGTACCGGGCCCGACCTGGAGCAGGAGTGTCGGGGACAACGTGCTGGAGGCGCCGTTGTCCACCGCCTCGTTGAATCGGTTCACCATGCCACCGTCGAGCGTGATGTCCACGATCGCCGTGCTGCCGCCGCAGGCGAAGCAGGAGACCGGCCGGACGACGACGATGAAGGTCGTGATGACGCGCGCGTTGCTTCCGACCGTGAAGGTCTGCGTCAATCCGGGAATCTGGACGGGTGTGGCGAAGTTCGTCACGGTGACCGAGGCGTTCGAGGTGACCTGGTACACGTTGTTGTAGGAGAGATTCGTCGGGTCGACCCAGCTGGCGGCCGCGCCGCTGCCGTTGCTCCGCAGCACCTGCCCCGCGGCGCCCGTGTTGCCGCCCACCGCCAGCGCGCCGTTGCCCTTGAACGCGAACTTCTCGTTGAACGTGCCCGCCGCGTCGTAACCGAGCGCGATGTCGGCCGCCGGGCTGTCCGAGTAGACCTGCAGCCGCCCGCCCGCGATCCCGAAGCCGTAGTCGTTCGTCCCACCCGAATACAGCGTGATCTTCTTGCCGAGCGTCGCCGGGAAGCCGAGCGGTGCCGCCGGCGTGTCGGTGCCGATGCCGACGCGTTGCGATGCGCCGTTCACGTGCAGCACCTTCACGCCCTGCGTCCCGAGCGAGAGCGTGTTGTACGCCCCCACCGGACCCTGCTCCATGATCGTCGCCGCGCCCGTTCCGCCGCCGCTCGTCGCGATCCCGATCTTGAGCCGCGTCGTCGCGTCGCCGATCCGCAGGTCGCCCTCGCCGTTCACCACGTCCCAGTTGCCACCCAGCACGTCGAGCGGCGCCGCCGGTGCCGTGCGCCCGATGCCCACGTTGCCCGAGGCGCGATAGACGTTCGCGCCACTCACGGTCCACGGGCCGCTCGCCGCGCTGCCGTCGGACACCAGCCTCCAGTTCGGAGCCGCCGGCGTGCCCGCGTTCCAGTACAGCCCCTGCGTGCCGTCGGTCTGGTAGACGAGGAGCCCGGTCGCCGGCAGCGCGATCGCGCCGCGCTGCACGCTGCTCATGCGCGGCGGCAGCAGGCCCTTGTTCGTGGACGCGAGGTCGAGGATCGCCGACGTGTCGGCGGGCGCTCCGGTGCCGTTGATGGCCACGCCCTGCGCGAGGACGGGCGACGCGAACGCGAGCATCAGGACGGCGAAGCGAACAGTCTTCATGGGGGAACTCTCCGGGAGATTCACGTTCACTGCGACAGCACGAGCTTGGACGTTCGTACCTCGTGACCGGCCTGGAGCCGTGCGAAGTACACGCCGCTCGGCAGCCGCGCGTCCTCGTAGCGCACCAGGTGCCAGCCGGCCTGCTGCTCGCCGTCGGCGAGCGTGGCGACGCGCTCGCCGGCCACGGAGTAGAGCGCCAGCGTCACGCGCGTCTTCGCCGGCAGCCCGTAGCGCAGGCTCGTGGCGCCGCGCGACGGGTTCGGGAACGCGGCGGACAGCTCGAGCGTGCGCGGCGCGTTCGCGGGCGGCGGATCCACGGCGAGCAGCGCCCCGACGCCGCCCAGCGTCCACAGCCCGAGCTGCCGCGTGACGAGCGTGTTCACCGCCGGCCACGCGCCGTTGTCCGACTGGCGGACGCCCGCCTGCGGCTCCCACGCGGCTCCCGACCAGCGCCAGGCCCACGCACCGGTGGGCGGCGCGAGGCCGCGATCGAACGCGGCACCCTGTTCACCCGGGTTCCACTGGATCGTCGCGGTGATGTCACCGTGCTGCCCGGGCTCGCCTTCGCGGAAGTACCACGCGCGCGTGAGCGCGGTCGCGGGCACGAGGCCGGTGGCCGCCGGGGAATCCACCACCGCGACCCCGAAACCGTCCTGGCCGGTGCCGAGTTGCACCGAGACGGGGTCGTAGCTGGCGTTGCCCACGGGGAAGAAGACCGGGCCCGTGTCGACGGCGAGCCGGGACAGCAGGCTGAGCGTGTCGGGGGTGACCACGTAGCTGGCGGGCGAGCCACCCGCGACGGACCTCGCCACGAGCAGGTGCCCCGCGAGCGACAGCCAGCCGGTCGACAGCGAGAGCGTGCCGTCGACGCCGGCCGGGTCCGCGATCGCCGCGGTGCCGTGCAGCGCGAGCGTGAGGTCGGCGAACGACAGCGCCCCGCTCGCGTCGCTCAGCAATGGCGAGCCGTAGCCGACCAGCACCACGGCACTGCCGGCGCCGGGCTGGAACGTGCCCGAGTTGCGCAGGTCGCAGTCGAGCACGAGCTTCGTCGTGCCCGACACGCGCACGGTCGTGCCGCCGTCGACGACGAACGCGGGCACGGCGGGACCGGAGCCGGTCGCCGCGCGTGCGGCGCCGGCCGCGAGGCGCAGCGATCCCGCGAGGACGCGGACGCGCGAACGCAGGCGAAGCGGCATGGCCGAAGTCCTCATGGCGCTATTGCGGGACGACCTGGATGGTCAGGGTGCCCCGGGGGACCGACGGACCGCTGCCGAACTGGACGTCGGTACCCGTGGCGTAGACGGCGGCGATCGAAATCGTGCGGGACTCGGTGCCGAGCCCTTCCAGCAGGCAGGTTCCGCTGATGGTCCCGTACTCGCCGTTCGGGGCCGTCGCGACGTATTGGTTGATGGCGACGTTCGGGTCGACCATCAGGTCCACGACGGCCCGGGCGTCGCCGCACGCGAAGCAGGAGACGGAGCGAAACGGCACGCTGAAGGAGACCAGGACGCGCGACGGCGCGTGCAGCACGATGTTCTGCGAAAGGCCCGGGATCGTCGTGACGGTCGAGCTGCCGCTCGTGAGCGTCACGGTCGACGTCGACAGCGTCTGCGTGATGCCGTCGTACACGGCGGCCGTGGGTGAGACCCATGCGGCCGGCGCACCCGGGCCGTTGCTCGCCAGCAGCTGGCCCTGCGTGCCGATGTTCCCGTTCACCGCGAGCGCGCCGTTCGGCTTGAAGGCGAACCGCTCGTTGAACGTCCCCGCCGCGTCGTAGCCCACCGCCACGTCCGCGTTCGGATTGTCGGAGTAGATCTGCAGCCGGTTGCCCGCCACGCCGAAGCCCGCGTCGCCGGTCGTGCCCGGGTAGAGCGAGATCTTCTTGCCGAGGATCGGCGCGAAGCTCAGCTTGCTCGTCGGGATCGCCACGCCGAGTCCGAGGTTGCCGTTCTCGAGCAGCGAGAACCGGCCGTTCGTGACGCCGGGCGCGTCCGCGCCGATGGTGCCGAACCCGCCGACGCTGAACGCCGTGCCGCCCGCGGAGTTCGTCTGCACGCGCAGGCCGTTGAGGCTGCTCATGACACTCAGCGGGTAGGTGGGCGATGCGGTGCCGACGCCGACGTTGCCGCCGTTGTAGTACGCGCTCGAGCCGTTCAGCGACCAGGGACCGGTGCTCGTTCCGTCCGCGACGAGCTTCCAGTTCGGGACCGCCGGAGTCCCGGTGTTGTAGTAGAGCCCCGGCGTGCCATCCGTCTGGTAGACGAGCAGCCCGGTCGCGGGCTGGACGATGGCGGCGCGCTGCGCCGCGGTCATGCGCGGCGGCAGGAAGCCCTTCGCGGTCGAAGCCAGGTCGAGGATCGCCGACGTGTCGGCGGGCGCACCGCTGCCGTTGATGGCCACGCCCTGTGAGAGCGCGGCGTTCGCCGTGCAGGAAAGCGCGAGGAGTGCGAGACCGAGAACGACCGCGTGCGGCGGGTGTGGCCAGCGCATCGGGGGCTCCTGGGTGTCGGGTCACGGAGGCGACGCACGGCCCGCCGGAGGGGCCCGCCGCGGGCATGGTTCCACTGCTCGCAATCCGTGCGATGCCGATCCATGGAATGCCCGCGTTCCCGCGATGTCACAGTCGGACATGCCTGCGCGATCGGGCGAAATGCCCCGATCGCGGGCGAACTCGTGCGTTTCGCAACGCGAGGACGGCGCGGGGCCGGCGAAACGCCGGCGCCCGCAAGGTCTCCCTCGTGATCACGAAGCCGTCCTCGCTACGCTTTCCCCAGGGGAGCTTCGCCGCGACGTCCTCGAGGGGTGACACCATGCGCTGCGTCCACGGCGCGGTTTCGACGCTGCTGCTCGTTGCTTCCGGCGCCTTCGCCGCGCCGCTCGCTCCCGCCGTGCCGGCACCGAAGCCCGGCACCGTGCTGGTCGCGCTCGCGCCCGGCGCCGCGTTCGTGCCCGCGCCCGGCGGGGCGCTGCGCGCGCGCGACGCGGCGCTCGCCGACG
>CAZIXL010000064.1:0-9576 GCA_964542885.1 uncultured bacterium | reverse complement strand
GCTCGACGAGGAGCGCAAGGCCGCGATGGTGAGCAACCTACTGGTCGTGCTGTGCAGCGAGCACGAAACGCAGCCGATCGTGAACACCGGGACGCTGTACCAGTAGCCGGGGAGTCGTCTTGGCGGAACGGAAACCCTTCCTGCTCCGGATCGATCCGGGCGTCCTCGAGGCCCTGCAGAAGTGGGCCGCGGACGACCTGCGGAGCCTCAACGGCCAGATCGAGTTCGTTCTGCGCCGGGCCCTGCAGCAGGAAGGGCGGCTGCCTGCCGCGGAACCGCGGCGGGCGAAGAAAGGACGTGCGACGTGATGGGTCGCAAGCGCAGGTTGCTGGTCGGGCCGGGCCCGGAGGCGGGTGCGGCGCCCGCGCCGGGGGCCGGCACGGCCGCGCTCGCACCGTTCGACCCGCAGGCGCGCGGTGAATGGTGGTGGCGCCAGCCGCACCGGCTGCACCGCGACCGGCAGCTCGAGGTCGACGGCCGGGTGGTGGCCACGATGTCGGGCTCGCGCGGCTTTGCGCGCACGATCCGCGCCGCGTTCGAAGCGCAGTCCTGGGTGATCCACCGCCGCTTCGCGGGCGGGCTCGACGTGCGCGCCGATGGCCTGGAGGAAGTCGGGCCGGCGCTGCGGTTCGTCCCGAGCTTCTTCCTGGGCGGCGGCCACCTCGAGACGCGTTCGGGCGAGCGGCTCGAAGTGAAGCGCACCGGGTTCTTCACGCCCGGCTACGACCTGCGCACGGCCGAGGGCGACCTGCTGCTGCGCGCGCGCACGAAGCACGGGTTCCTGCGCTTCGAGGCCGCGATCGAGATCGAGGACGCGGCGCGCCGGCGCGACGACCTGCCGTTGCTGGTGCTGGTCGTGGGCGTGCTGGCCACGACGCCACCCCGCCAGTCGCACGGGTAGGGCTCGGCGGGCGGCGCCGGCCGGGCCACCCGTCCGGGGCGATACCCGGAACCTCCCGTGGCGTTCGCGTGTTCTAACGGGTAGCGTGCCCGGCCGTGGGCGGCGTGCGCCCCTTCCCCCCGTTCTCGTTCATCCCCCCGACCTTCTCCATCCTCGCTCGTCGTCGGAGGCCGGAATGAATCGAAACGGCATCATGGCGTTCCTCGCGCTGCTCACCCTCGCCCTCGCGGTCGTCCTCGGCTGCGGCGGGGGCAGCTCCAGCTCCACCAATCCGGGCGGCGGAGGTGGTGGCGGCCCCACGTTCGACCTGCACTTCCCCGCCACAGGCGCGTCGCAGCGGTTCGACTTCGCCGACGCGGGCACGTGGGACTACCACTGCACGCCGCACGGCAACCAGGGCATGACGGGAACGGTAGCGGTCAGCGCCAGTGCGTCCGACGACTCGGCGGTCGTGCAGGTCGGCCCCGGCAACGCGCTCGTCTTCTCGCCCTCGAGCGTGACGATCAAGCCGGGCGGCTACGTGCGCTGGGTGAACGCGAGCAGCATGACCATCCACACCGTGACGCGGCCCTGACGCCTCGCGGCATCCCGGGGTGTGACGGCTGTGGCGCGCGCGCCACAGCCGTTCCGCGTTCCGGTGCGCGGCTCGCGACGGACCAGCCGGCTAAGTGCGCCCGCGGCAACGCCGACGCACCCTGCCGCCTCGCTGGCACGCGCCCTGCTGTTCTCCTCCGGCGAAGCCACACCCCAGCCGAAACGGAGGACGCCATGAAGTTCTCGAACGCCATCACCCGCACCCTCGCGATCACGCTGCTCGCCTCGACGGCCCTGCTCGCGGTCGCCCCGGCGGCCCAGGCGCGGAACAACCGCAACGTGCGGTACAAGGGCGCCCCCAGCTACCGCTACGTCGGCCGGGACCACCAGGCGCGCCGGGTGGTCGTGCACGAGTCGGGCGCGGGCCCGGTGCTCGCGGGACTCATCGGCGGCTTCATCCTCGGCACGGCGGTCTCGCACGCGCAGCCCGTCGTCGTACACGAGACCCGCGTGGTGAACGCACCCCGCTATCGCTACTGGGACCCCTACTGCGACGAGTGGTTCGTGTCGCTGTCCGATGTCAGCGCGCACTGCTGGCACGAGGGGCACCCGCGGGTCGTCAAGGTCTTCAACGGGTACGAGGGTCCCTGCGTCCGCACGCTGCGCTGGTCGGACGGGGCCTGGTACGACATCGGCGACGACTGGCGCGACTGACGCGCGCGTCCCGCCACAGGACGGTGGGGCCATGGCGGTGGAGCTGGAACAACGGGGAGCGTCCAGGCTCACACGGTGGTCTCACTGAAACGCGAAGGGCGGTGCCGAGAGGCACCGCCCTTTCGCATGCCACTCGTCGCGATCGTCGCCCCTCGCCAGTCGCCTGTCGCGCGCGTTGCTCGTCGCGATCGTCGCACCCGATACGGTCCGCTCGTGCCGCCGGGCCGCGGCGGTGCCGGATCGGCGGACGCTCGCTGCGCGTCGCGCGTGAACCGTCTCAGGCGGCCAGCAGCTCGTTCGTGTTGTGCTGGTGCTCTTCGGGCTTGATGACCTTGTCGGCGTGCTCCGAGTCGGGCATCGGGTCCCAGGTCTCGGGGGCGTCCTCGGACGGCTGGCTGCCGTCGGGGCGCACGAGCACGCGGCAGAACGGGCGCGTCACGTCCTTCGGGTTGGGGCTCGTCACCAGCACCACGTGGTTGCTCGCGGTCTGCAGCACGCTGCCGGCCGGGTACAGGCCGACGGTCTTGACGAGCGACCAGAGCACGGCGGGATCGAAGTTCGTGCGGATGGGCCCGAGCAGGAGCTGCAGCCCCTCGAACGGCGTGCGCGGGCGCGTGTCGTAGGCGCGGTGCGCGGTGATCGCGTCGAAGCAGTCCGCCATCGCGACGATGCGCGACATGGTCGCCTGGCCCCAGTCGAGGTCGATCTCGGGGTAGCCCGTGCGGTTGTAGTTCATGTGGTGCTCGAGGCACGCGCGCATCGAGTCGAGCATCACCGGCGACAGGCCCGGCATGCGCGAGATCATGATGGCACCCTCGATCGGGTGGCGGCGCATCATGCCCCACTCGTCGGCCGACAACTTGCCCGGCTTGCGCAGCACGTCGCCGGGAATGGTCATCTTGCCCAGGTCGTGCAGCAGGCCCGCCACGCCGAGGTCGGCGAGCGCCTGCCGCGGCAGGCCCAGCGTCTGCCCGATGCCGATCGAGAGCACCGACACGTTCACGCAGTGCGCGTACGTGTACTCGTCGTGGCTCTTCAGCGCGCCGAGCCCGACCAGCGTGTAGTCCTGCTTCATGATGCTGTCGACGATGGGCTGCACCACGCGCTTGGCGTGCCGCAGGTCGGGCCGGCCCGTCTGGCGCGCGCGCAGCACGATCTTCTTCGTGCCCATCATGGCGCGCCAGAACACCTTCTTCGCGCGGCGCCGGTCGGTCTGGTGCTTCGGCTCGCCCTCGAGCGCGCGGTCGACGTCGTCGGCTTCGAGCTCGGAGAACGGGACGAGCAGGATGTTCGTGACCGCCGCCTCGACCACGGCCTCGCCCAGGTGCTCGGCGACGCCCGGGTCCTCGGCGGCGAGGAAGATCTGGAAGAAGCGCTCGACCTCGGCCTCCTCGACCGCGTTCAGGAACCGCAGGCCGCCGACGCGCCGGCGCTCGAAGTCGGCGAGCAGGCCGTGGTAGGCGCCGAGGATCTCGGAGCGCGCCTTCACGCGCACGCCGTTCACGTAGAAGTAGTCGGCCACCACGACGAGCGCGACCTCGTCGGCGTCCTCGAGCAGGCCGCGCAGCACGCCCATGAACTCGGCCATTTGGCGCTGGAACGCCTGGTTCGACACGTCGTAGGTGCGCGCCGTGCGCATGAGCGCCGAAAGGCGCACGAGCAGCGTCGCGCCCTGCTCGGCGATCGCGGCGGACTCGTCCAGCTCGCGCGGCAGGTCGTGCTCGCTCACGCGGCACCCCCGATCCAGGCCAGGGCCGACTGCGCGGCCTGCCGCACCGGCGCGCGCTTCGACTGGGCGCCGCGCTCCAGCACCTCGCGCGCGCGCGGCGTGCCGACGCGCGCGAGGCAGCGGGCGACGTTGTGGCGGTGGATCTCGATCTGGCGGTCGAACCAGTTCGTGCGCAGCAGTTCGGCCTCGAGGTCGGCCACGATCTCGTCGCCGCCCACCGACGCGAGCGCGGCGTAGATCGCGCGCCGCTCCTCGGCGGGCCGCACCGCGAACCTCTCCTGCTGCAGGAACGCGAACAGGAACCGCGCCGTGGCCGGGTCGCGGGCGCCCGAGAGCTGGTGCAGCACCTGGCAGAACGTGCGCGTGTCGGCGCGCTCGAGCGCCTTGACCAGCAGCGGCCGCGACAGCTTCAGGTCCACGTTGCCGAGCGCGCCCACGACCTGGTCGCGCACGCGCGAGTCGGGATGCTTGAGCGCCGTGCCCAGCAGGCCGACGATGTCGGGCCCGCCGATCCAGCCCAGGATGTGCACGATGTTGCGGACGACGTACCAGCGCCCGTCCGCCAGCCACGGCGCGAGCCGCTCGGGATTGTCGCGGCAGCGCGCGGCCACGGCCTGCGCGAGCGCGAGCCGCGTGTCCTTCACCTGGCTCTCCGACAGCACGAGCGTGATCCAGTCGATGCCCGCGTCGCCGATCTCCTCGGCCAGCGCCAGGAAGTCCGCACGCCCGGCCTCGCCCTGGGCGTCGAGCTTCTCGCACGTGCGCTGGATCGAGACGGGCTGCATCAGCTCCTGCAGGAACGTCTCGCCCGACCACTCCGCGAGCGGTTCGTCGCGCAGCTCCTTGAGCGACGCGCGCGCGTCGGCCCACGCGCCGGCCGCGAACGCGCCGCGCAGCACGCGCGGCAGGAACTTGCCGATCTCGCCGCGGTCGCCCTCGTTCGCCTGCGCCCGCCGGCAGGCGGCCGCCACGGCCAGCGCCGCGGTCACCTGCGGCACGTTGTGCTCGCGCACGTACTCGGCGCGGAAGCGCTCGCTCTCGGCGGGCGCGAGCGCGTCGAGCTCGACGAAGCTCGCCTCGACCTCGACCGTGCTCTCCCCGAGCTGCCAGTCCTCGGCGCGGCCCTCGGCGCGACCCTGCTGCGCCTCCTCCTCCGTCGGCTTCGCATCCGCGCCCTCGGCGGAGGGCCACGGCAGCAGCGGCCCATCCCCCGTCTCGGCCGGCGGCGCCTCGCCGTCGCCCACGTCGCCTTCCGCCGGGATGTAGTCCACGTCGACGTGCGCCAGGTGCGCTTCCCACAGCAGCGTCACCAGGTCGCCGTCGTCCAGGTTCGGGCCCGTCGCCGCCAGCACGGCGTCGACCAGCGCGTTCACGTCGTCGGCGTCGATGCCGGGCTGGAGCGTCAGCCCTCGCACGCCGTCGCGATGGAACGGGTACGCGAGGTTGTCGTCGCGCGAGCGGGCCGGGTGGAGCGACTGCCCCTCAAGCGTGACGTCGGCCGCCTCGAAGCGCAGCGTCAGCGGGCCGTGCTCCTCGACCAGCTTGTGCGCGGAGGCCGACAGCTCGTCGCGGAACCGCACGACGGTCGGGTTCGAGGCGTCGTAGAGCCGGCACGTCTTGAGCGTGCGCGCGAACTGCGAGACCCACCATGCGGCGGCCTTCAGCGTGGCGTCCGACACCGTGCGCTCGTGCGCGTGCCCGTCCCGATCCGGGCGCGTGCTGACGTTCATTCGAGATCCCCAGGCCTGCGGTCCTGTGTGGAGTGGTGGGTTCCATCTCGTTATCGGGCAGGGGTCTGCCACCCTTGAGCACGTCCGGGCCGCCCGCCCCGGGCGCGCCGTTCGCGGCTTCGCGGCACCCCCCCGGGCCCGAGGGGCCCCGCGCCCGGAAGTCCGGGCGCCGCGCTCGAGAACGCCGCCTTGACCGCCGGCGGCGGCGGGGGCATGTCTCCGGGCGCTGCGCTTCCCCGCCCGCACCACCCCGCACACTCCCGGAGGTCCCCTTCCATGTTCCGCCGAGTCGTCCTCGCGCTGCTCGCGATCGCGGCCAGCGCTGCTCCTGCTTTCGCGCTCGAGGAATGTCGCCTCATGCGGATGCCCGACATCCAGGGCGATCGCATCACGTTCGTCTATGCCGGAGACCTGTGGACGGTCGCGCGCACGGGCGGCACGGCCGCGCGCATCACGTCGTCCGACGGCCTCGAGGTCTTTCCCAAGTTCTCGCCCGACGGCAAGACGATCGCGTTCACGGGCCAGTACGACGGCAACACGGACGTGTTCACGATCCCCACGGTCGGTGGCGAACCGAAGCGCCTCACCTGGCACCCGCTGCCGGACCAGGTCGCCGAGTGGTACCCGGACGGCAAGTCGATCCTGATCCGCTCGCGCCGCGCGTCCGACATCCAGCGCTACGACCGGTTCTTCAAGGTCCCCGCCGGCGGCGGCTTCGCCGAGATGCTGTCGCTGCCCACGGGCGGCTACGCGAGCCTGTCGGACGACGGCAAGCTGATCGCGTACGTGAACCCGAGCTACGACAACCGCACGTGGAAGCGGTACCGGGGCGGCAACGCGCCCAACATCTGGGTGTACGACTTCACGAAGAACTCGTCGGAGAACATCACGAAGGACTGGGACGGGCCGGACGAGTGGCCGATGTTCCACGGCCGCACCGTCTACTACTGCTCCGACCGCGGCGGGCGCACGGCCAACATCTGGGCCTACGACCTCGACAAGAAGACGCAGCGCCAGGTCACCAAGTTCACCGAGTACGACGTGAAGTGGCCCAGCATCGGCAGCGACGCGATCGTGTTCGAGAACGGCGGCTGGCTGTACGTCATGGACCTGCCCGGCGAGAAGCTCACGAAGCTCTCGATCCAGGTGCCCGACGACAAGCCCGCGGCCCGCGCCGAGTTCCGCAACGTGGCGCCATGGCTCACGGGCATGGACCTGTCGCCGTCGGCCAAGCGCGCGGTGCTCGAGGCGCGCGGCGAGCTGTTCTCGGTCCCGGCCGAGAACGGCGACGTGCGCAACCTCACGCACACGCCCGGCGTGCGCGAGCGCAACCCGATCTGGTCGCCCGACGGCAAGTGGATCGCCTACCTGTCGGACGCCTCGGGCGAGTACCAGTGGCACGTGATGGGCTCGGACGGCAAGACGCCCGACCGCCAGGTCACGAAGGAGGCGCCGACGTTCCGCTACGGCGGCGTCTGGTCGCCCGACTCGAAGCGGATCGCGTTCTCGGACAAGACCGGGCGCGTGTGGTGGACCGAAGTCGCGAACGGCAGGACCACGCTCGTCGACAAGAGCGAGTACGGCGAGGTGTTCGACTACACGTGGTCCAAGGACTCGAAGTGGATCGCGTTCTCGAAGCCCACGGCCTCGCAGTTCAACGCGGTGCAGCTCTACTCGCTCGACACGGGCAAGCTCACCCCCGTGAGCGACGGACTGACCGACGACACGTCGCCGTCGTTCGACCCGGAAGGCAAGTACCTCTACTTCATCTCGCGCCGCACGCTGGAGCCGCAGTTCGGCGGCTTCGAGCTGAACATGGTCTACGGCTCGACGCAGAAGCTGTACGCGGTCTCGCTGCAGGACACGACGCTCTCGCCGGTGACGCCGAAGAGCGACGAGGAGACCGGCGACGACTCGGGCAAGGGCGGCGACAAGGGCGAGAAGGGCAAGGACGAGAAGGCCGGCAAGGGCAAGGACGACAAGGGTGAGAAGGCCGCCGACGCCGGCATGCGCGTCGACCTGGCCGGCATCGGCGGCCGCACGGCCGAGATCCCGGTTCCGGCCGGCCGCTACGCGGGCCTCACGGCGATCAAGGGCAAGCTCGTCTACCTGTCGCAGGACGAAGCGCCCGCCGACGACGAGGATGGTGACGGCGGCGGCACGTCGTTCAGCATCCACTACTACGACCTCGACAAGCACGAGGACAAGACGGTCCTCTCGGGCGTGAACGGCAACTACGCTCTGTCGAAGGACGGCGGCAAGGTGCTGTACCGGAAGGGCCCGGTGCTCGGCATCACGGAACTGGCGCCGGGCAAGAAGGTCGGCGACGGCAAGATCTCGACCGACCTCATGGCGACGGTCGACCCGCCGCAGGAATGGATGCAGATGTTCAACGAGGCCTGGCGGCTCGAGCGCGACTTCTACTACGACCCGGCCATGGGCGGGCTCGACTGGAAGGCCGTCGGTGAGCGCTACCGCCAGCTGGTGCCGTACGTCGCGCATCGCACGGACCTCAACTACATCCTCGGCGAGCTGCTCGGCGAGCTGTCCACGTCGCACTCGTACGTGGGCGGCGGCGAGATGCCGCACGTGCGGCAGGTGGGCGTGGGCCTGCTCGGCGCCGACTACACCGTGGACGCGGGCTCGGGCCTCTACAAGTTCGCGAAGATCTATCGCCAGCGCGACTGGAACTCCGACGTCGCCGCGCCGCTCGGCATGCCTGGCATCGGCGTCAAGGTGGGCGACTACCTGCTCGAGGTGAACGGCCGCCCGGTCCGCGCGCCCGAGAGCGTGTACGCGGCCTTCACCGGCACCGCCGGCAAGCAGACGACCATCAAGGTCGGCGCCTCGGCGAACGACCCGAAGGCGCGCACGTACACGGTCGAGCCCGTCGGCAGCGAGTCGAGCCTGCGCTACACCGACTGGGTGCGCGCGAACCTCGACAAGGTGACGGCCGCGACGAACGGCCGGATCGGCTACATCCACGTGCCGAACACGGCCATCCAGGGCATGCAGGAGTTCACGAAGCTCTACTACCCGCAGGTCGCCAAGGACGGGCTCATCGTGGACGAGCGGTTCAACGGCGGCGGGTTCATTCCCGACTTCTTCGTCGAGCGGCTCATGCTCAAGACGTGGACCTACTGGTCGAACCGTGACATGGCGCCGTTCCGCACGCCGGGCAATTCGGTGGACGGACCGAAGTGCATCCTCACGAACGAGTACGCGGGCTCGGGCGGCGACGCCTTCCCGTTCTACTTCCGCCAGCAGGGCGTGGGCCCGATCATCGGCAAGCGCACGTGGGGCGGGCTCGTGGGCATCAGCCACAACCTGCCGCTCATGGACGGCGGCCAGGTCACGATGCCGGACTTCGGCGTCTACAGCCTGGACGGCAAGTGGATGATCGAGAACCACGGCGTGGACCCCGACATGGAGGTCGAGAACACGCCCGAGTCGATGGTGAACGGCCACGACCTGCAGCTCGAGAAGGCGATCGAGTGGTCGCTCCAGCAGCTCAAGGAGCACCCGGTCAAGCGTCCCGAGCGGCCGGCGTACAAGAAGCAGCAGTTCTAGCGACCGCGACATCCCCCGCACGACGGCCCCGGTTCCGCGAGGATCCGGGGCCGTTCGCGTGGGTGTGCGGTGCGCGCGGGGCCGCTCTCAACCGTTCGCTTCGACCTCGTCGGCGAGCGCGAGGAGCTTGAGCACCGTCGCCCAGTTGCGGGTCGTGGTCGCCTTCCGCGTGGCGCGGTCGAACGCCTTCGCCAGCTCGGACGCGTGGATGCCGCTCGTGCAGGCGAGGAGCGCGGCGGACGTCCCGAGCCACAGCTGTTCGGGCGCCCAGTCCTGCGCGAGCAACGGCTTCGCCGGTGCCAGCGCGGCCGGCGAGGGCGCGAACGCGACGAGCGTGCGGGCGGGCTCGCGGCCCGCGGCGGCCTTCGCGTGCGCCTTCACGATCGCGTGCAGGTCGG
>CAZIXL010000063.1:0-9628 GCA_964542885.1 uncultured bacterium | reverse complement strand
GCGCGCGCCGCGACCGGCAGCCCGACGCTGCTCGCGAGCGCGCACGCGGCCAGCCAGCCGGCGCGCGCGCCGAACGCCCGCGTGCCGATCGCCGCCACGACGAGCGCGAGCGCGAACGCGAACGCCGCGCGCACGGCGCGCGAGGGCCCCGGGTCGTCGGGCGCCGGCCGCAGGCGTGCCGGCGGCACGCGGCGCACGAGCAGTTCGTGCAGGTACGCGCCGAGCGGGCGGTCGAAGTCGGGCGCGCCCGCGTACGCGGGGGACAGCCACTCGCCGTCCGTTGCGGACTGCCCGGCGACGACGACGTCGCGCGCTTCGCGGCGGTCCAGCGGCCCGACGGCGCGCAGCCCGGGCAGCAGCGTGATCGCGAGCAGCACGAGCAGTGCGATCGGGAGCAGTCGCCTCATGCGGATCGGGTGCGGTGATGCGGCGGCCCGGAGGGGACGGGAACTGGGGGCAAGAGGCTCTCCATGCGTGACGGGCTCGGGATGCCGGCAGTCTAGGCGCTGGCCGCGAACTCCGCGAGAGCGGGCCGGGTCCGGGCGAAGGCGGCCGGGTCCGGCCGGCCTTCGCCGCCCCGCGAGGCGCCGGGCGCGCGCCGCCCGCGCGCCCGCGCGGCCCGTTCGTGGCCCCGGCATTGACGGGGCCCGCGTGTGGCCGCACGCTGGCGACGCATTCCCCGTCTTCGCCCGGAGGCCTCATGTCGCGACGCTGGTGGTGGCCGTTCGCCGTCCTGCTCGTGCTCGCCGCCGCGCCGCCGGCGCGCGCCGATTCGCCGTTCCGCGACTGGAACGAGTTCTATGCCGCGTTCACGTCGTGGTCGCTCGACGACTCGCGCATCGCCGACGTGCACAGCCTGATCCTGCAGCGCGACGTCGGCACGATCGTCCTGGAAGAAGGCCGGCTCGCGTTCGCGAAGCCGTTCGGCGGCCGCCACGTGGCCGCGGTGTTCACCGGGCGCGGTTCGTTCGCGTTCTCGCCGCGCTCGCGGATCGAGCAGGAGCAGCTGCGCCGCTTCTACGGCACGACCGTGCTGCGCCGCTCGTTCGACCGGCTCACGCTGATCGTCGCCGACACGACGTTCGCCGAGCTGGCGCCGCTCCTGCACTTCCACTCGGACACGCTCGGGCAGCTCGCGGAGGCGTGGCAGGACGCGTTCCCGTACCTCACGGTCTCGAAGCTGCACTACGCGCGGCCGCTGCCCGTGGCGCAGATGCTGCTCGACGGCGCCGACGACGGGCTCTTCTGGGCGCTCATGTCGGACCTGAAGAACGAGGACCCGCTGTTCTTCTCGCTCGTGCCCGAGTACGCCGAGCGGGTCGTGCTCGAACGCCGGCCCGAGGGCGACCGCACCGGGCTGATCCGCCGCTACAACGCCGAGATCGTCAGCTCGAACTTCGCCGCGACCGATCCCGACACGTTGCGCCGCGACCGGCGGCCGCCCTACGAGGCCGTGCACTACGGCCTCGACGTGACGCTCGCGAGTGACCTGGGCGCGACGATCACCGCCGACCTCGACCTGCTCGCGCACGGCTTTCCGCGCCGCTGGATCGGCCTCGAGCTGCCGTGGACGCTCACCGTGGACGAGGTGACGCTCGGCGGCCGCCCGCAGCCGTTCTTCGAGGAGGACGACAACCCGATCGTGTGGGTGCGCCTCGACCGGCCGATCGCGCCCGAGTCCACGGCCACCGTGCGCGTGCGCTACCACGGCCGGCTGTTCGAGCGCGAGGACGACTGGGCGGTCCACAAGTACTCGAGCACCTGGTTCCCCAAGCCGTGGGTCGCCGCCGACGCGACCTGGGACCTGTCGTTCCACTGGCCGCGCGAGATCCAGCTGCTGTGCGCGGGCGAGCAGGTCGAGCACCACGAGGACGCCGCGGTGCACCACGGGCGCTGGCGGCTCGTCCACCCGGTGCCGTGGGCCTCGTTCGACGTGAACTTCCTGCGCGGCATCCACGTCGAGGGCGACACGTTCCCGCCGGTCACCGTGTGGATGCAGCACCTGGACGGCGCCGGCCGCGTCGAGAACACGACGCTCGATGCGCTCGCGAGCGCGAAGGACTACGACCACAAGGTCACGCACGACGTGGCGCGCGCCGTGCAGTTCTTCACGCGCCAGCTGGGCCCGCCGCTCGCGAAGGAGATCAACGCCGTCGAGACGCCGCTCTGGCGCTACGAGGGCTATCCGGGGCTCGTGCACATCATGCGTCGCAGCGAGCGGCGCCAGCCCGGGCCCGAGTACACGCCCGAGGTCGTGCGCGCGCACGAGATCTCGCACCAGTGGTTCGGGCTCGGGCTGGCGCCCGCGACGTACCACGACGCCTGGCTGCGCGAGGGCTTCGCGAACTTCTGCAGCCTCTGGTACCTGCAGGCCGGCCGCCAGGACCAGAAGAACTACTTCCAGGTGCTCGACTCGTGGCGCGAGCGCCTGCTCGACAACCGCAAGTACCTGTTCGACCAGGGGCAGGAGGCGGGCCCGATCTGGCTCGGCACGCGCTCGAACACCACGTCGACGCCCGACGACTACCGGCTCGTGATCTACGCGAAGGGCGGCTGGGTCCTGCACATGCTGCGCGACTACCTGCTCGACGACTCCGACCCGGGCGAGACGCGCTTCCGCGAGATGCTGCGCGACTTCTACCAGCGCTTCGCCGGCAAGCGGGCGTTCACCGAGGACTTCCGCGCGGCCGTCGAGCGCGCCACGGGCGAGGACATGGGCTGGTTCTTCGACGACTGGGTGTACGGCGCCGACATCCCCGTGTGCCGGTTCACCTGGAAGTCGGAACGCGTGGACGGCCAGTGGCGCGTGCACGGCCGCATCGAGCGCTCGAACTTCCCGGCGGCCGCGCGCTTCCCCGTGCTGGTGCGCGTCAACTTCACGAAGGACCGCTTCTCACGCCAGCGCGTGTGGGTGACGGGCCCGGTGACGGAGTTCGACCTGCCGCCCTCGGCCGACGAGCCGACCGACGTCGTGTTCAACGACCTCGACTCGGTGCTCTGCGACACGAAGGTGCGGTGAGCCGCGCCGCCCCCCGGGTGCCGCCCGGGGCGCGGCCGCCCGCTCACCGCGCCAGCACGAACCGCTGCGTGAACGTGCGGCCGCCGGCGTTCAGGCGCGCGAAGTAGAGGCCCGCGCCGAGCGCGCCGCGGCCGCCGTTGCGGAATGCGATCGAGTGCCAGCCCGCCGCGCGGTCCTCGTCGGCCAGCACCAGCACCTCGCGGCCCTGCACGTCGAGCACGGACAGGCGCACGTGCGAGGGGCTCGGCAGCGCGAACGCGAACGTGCCCGCGCCGCGCATGGGGTTCGGGTAGACGGGCGCGAACGCGAACGCCGTGACCGGCCCGCGGTCCACGCCGGTCGTGGCGAGGATCGAGAACAGCGCGTCGCTCGTGTCGGCCGAAGCGTTGCCCGCCGCGTCGTGCGCGACGGCGCGCAGCAGCGCGGTCGAGGTGTACGGCGCCGCGACCGCCCAGCTGTACGTGCCGGTGTTGGGAAGTCCCGTCGCGATCGGCTCGAACGGCCCGGCCGCGCCCTGGCGCGAGACCAGCAGGTCGACCGCCGTCACACCCACGTTGTCGCTCGCGCTCCACGTGAGGTCGGCGTTCGTGCCGGTGAGCAGCACCTCGCCGCCGTTCGGCGCGGTGACCGTGACGACCGGTGGGAGCGCGTCGATCGATTGCACCTGGCCGAACGCGAACTCGCCGAACGACGCGAGGCCCGGAAGCTCGAAGCTCGTGGCCGTGCGCGTACCGATCGCCGGGTACGCCCACGTCGCACCGTCCCAGCGGCGCGCCTCCATGCTCGCGGTGACCGCGCCCGAGTCCACGTCGCCGGCCACGAAGCCGAACGTCGCGTCGTACGCCGACAGCACGGGCGAGCCCGTGGGCACGAGCGACCACCAGCGGTTCAGGCTGCGCAGCGAGTCCAGCCCGGAGGACGCGATCTCGGGGTGGTCGTGGCGATGGCTGCGCGCGGCGAGGTCGAACGGCGCCGCCGCGCCCGTGACCGCGAGCGTGACCGGCGTGTACGTGCCGTCGTCGCCCACGTCGAACGTGCGCGTCGAGGAGCCGGCGTCGATGCGCCGCCGCAGCGCCCCCGCCACCCAGCCGGTGCCGGCCGAGGCCCCGGCCAGGCTGCCGGTCGGCGCGATGGCGAGCGTGTGCGTGCCGGCGTCGAGCACGCCGGCCGTGAACGTGAGCGGGCCCGCGAGCGTGAGGTCCGAGAGCAGGCCGAGCCCGCTCGCGTTGTTCACCGCGAAGGTCGCGTTGGCCGTGTTCGAAAAAGCGCCCAGCACGCCGATGGCCTGGGGTGTCGAGCCGGCGAGGGTGAACACGGGGGTTCCGGAGGCCGGGTTCACGTTGAGCGCGGCGCCCGGGTTCACGCGGATGCCGCCACGGATCGAGCCGCCACCCGTCACGTTGAGGTTGAACGTCCCGCGCGAGACCACCAGCGAATCCATGTTGAACGCGATCGAGCCGGTGACCGTGATCGTCGTCGGGACGTTGATCTCGAAGTCGGCGTACGTGCGCCCGGTGAGCTGTGGCGTGATGGCGCCATCGACGCGGTAGCGGCTGCCGGCCTGGAAGACGACCACGGAGTTGGGCACGCCGACGCCGAACGGGTGGCTGCCCGTCTGCTGCGCGTAGAGCGAGCCGTTCTGGAAGATCACCGAGTTCACGCTGCTGCCCTGGACACCGGTGCCGAACACGCTGCCCGTGAACGCGGTGCCGACGAGGCACGCCGAGCCGCCCGCGAAGACGAGCGCGCCCGGCGTGGCGGCCATCAGCTGGTGCGCGGCGTTCGCGAACGTGACCGAGCCGCTCACGAGGCCCGTCGCCGCGGGCCCGAGCTTGACCTGCAGCACGCTGTTGCCGTCGAGCACCAGGCGCGAGCCCGTGCCGATGTCGAAGTCGGTGCCCGCGCGACCCGAGATCGTCAACGCCTGCGGGGACGAGCCGCGCAGCGCGACCGTGGACGAGTTCGAGAGCACGAGCCGCCCGAACGTCTGCGTGGGGACGTTCGTCACCAGGATCGAATCGCCGAGCGAGAAAACGAGCATGTCGTCGGAAGCGGGCGAGGTGCGCGCGGGCGTCCAGTTCGAGGCGACCTGCCAGTCGCCGCCGAGGGGCTGGTTCCAGGTGAACACCCGCTGCGAGAACACCGCGGTCACGTTCGTCGGGCCGTCCACCTCGACGCCCGCGGGGTTCATGGTCGAGTTGAAGTCGCCGGTCCAGCCGTCGAACGACCAGCCGGCGGCGGGCGTCGCCGTGATCGTGACCGAGCTGCCGGGCGCGTAGAGCGCGAGGTCCGGGTTGCGCGCGATGGTGCCCGAGCCCGAGGCGACGATGTTCAGCGGGTAGAGCACCGGCGCGAACGACGCGGCGATCGTCTGGTTCGCGTGCACCGCCGGGAAGACGTACTGCGACACCGCGCCGACCGAGAGCCCGTTCACGAGCACGTCGGCCACCATGTAACCGGGGTCCGGCGTGATCGTGTAGGTGGGCGTGGCGCCGTCGCCCACGCCCACGGTGCCCGCGGGTGAGATCGAGCCGTTCGCGCCCGCGCTGGCCGCGATCGTCCAGCCGGCGATCGTCACGTTTGCGTGGCTCGAGTCCGAGCCCACGTTGCCGCCGCCGTCGTGGGCGCGCACGCGCACGCGCGCGCTCGCCGAAGGCAGGCCCGCGACCGTCCACGCGTACGTGCCGGTGTTGGGCACGCCGGTGGCGATCGCGTTCGGGAACGACGCGCCACCGTTCGTCGACCACGCCAGGTCCACCGACGTCACGCCGACATTGTCCGTCGCGCTCCACGTCACGTTGTGCACCGAGCCGATGGCCCAGCTCTCGCCGCCCGTCGGGGCGGTCACGGTGACGTTCGGGGCCACGAGGTCGGCGGTGTTGCTCACCGTGAAGACCTGCGCGTTCGAGGTGCCGCCGCCCGGCGCGGGCGTGAACACGGTCACGGCGTGCGTGCCCGCGGACGCGACGTCGGTGCCGGGAATGCTCGCCGTGACCTGCGCGGCGGACACCCACGTGGTCGTGCGGTCGGCGCCGTCCCAGCGCACGACCGAGCACTTCGTGAACCCGGAGCCGTTCACCGTGAGCGTGAACGCGCCAGAGCCCGTCAGCCGCCCGGGCGGCGCGATCGACGTCGTCACCGGCGCGTCGTGCGCCGAGGTCACGAGGAACGCGTTGTTCGCCGACGACTGGCTGTCGGTGACCGTAACCTGCAGCCGGTCGGCCGCGAGCTTCGCCTGCGACGTGCCGCCGCTGCCGGGCAGCGCGTCCACGGCGCCGCCGCCGGCCGGCGGCGTGACCACCACGTCGTACGTGCCGGCCTCGAGCCAGCCGAAGTGGTACGCGCCGCCGGCGTCGGTGACCAGCGTCGCCACCGTCGTCGCGCCCTGCACCAGCGAAACCGTCGCGCCCGCGAGCGCGGTGCGGTCGCCGGTCGTGAGCGCGCTGCCGTCGCAATCGTCGGCCACGGTGCCGCTCACCTGCCCGTACGTGAACACCAGCCGGTTGATCCACGTGCCGAACGTGTTCGTGCCGCGCGTGTACTGGCCGGCGTACCAGGCCACGGCCGCGCCGGGGCCCGAGAGCGTCTCGTCGTTGTCCATGCCGGTGTAGTCGCCCCAGCGCGTCGTCAGGTTGGGGGCGAGGCCGGTCTTGAGCAGCACGCTCGGCTGCAGCGTCGCGTCGTGGCGGCGCTTGCCGGTGGCGTACGACGACGGGTACTCGAGGTCGCTCGAGCGGTCGAAGCCCAGGAAGATCGTGCCGACCGAGTCCACGGTCACCGCGGGGAAGTACAGGTGGGTGTCGTACGCCGCGTAGGTCTCGTCGGTGAGCACGGCCTGGTCCGACGTGCGCAACTGCAGCAGGCGGATCGCGCCGACGAGCCCGCCGAGCGTGACCGAGGTGTGCCACGCGACCGTGAGCACGCCGTCGCGCACGTAGAAGTCGGTCGGCCGGCAGTCGTTCACGGGCACGAGCAGCGTCGAGCCCTTCTGCTCGGCCGACGGCGCCGGTGCGTACGGGCTCACGGGCACGAGCGTGCCCTCCGAGAGCACGGGCGCCGACGGCGTGCCGGTGATCGTGCGGTACGTCACGCGCACGCCGCCGAGCGTGCGGATGCAGAGCAGGTGCAGCGTGTTGTCGCCCGGCGTGAGGTTCCGCGCGCACTTGGTGACGAACACGTCCTGCTGGTCGCCGCCGGGCGGCGGCGCGAAGTCGAAGAAGTCCACGTACGAGAGCGGCTGGCCGGCGTACGCGGCGGCGCGGTCGAGCACGCGGACCTTCTGGTACTGGTACGCGGTGCCCACGAAGTTGAACATCTGCGCGGTCATCGCGATCTTGTCCTCGCTCACGCCGAGCGAGTGGTAGTCGGCCCAGTTGCCCGAGGGCGTCGTGCCGTCGAGCGTCATGTCGAACTTGTAGAGCCACCACTGCCCGCGCGCGTCGTTCGTCTTGCTGATCGCGAGGTAGAAGTTCGAGAGCTCCGGCGACGTGTCGATCGTGAAGCACAGCGCGACGAACCGGCCGTGGACGGCGTCGTAGTAGCACTGCGCGTCCGAGATGTCGCCCTCGCCCGGCGTGACGCCGAAGAACGAGCGCCCCAGCGTCTCGACGCGGTTCGTGCCGTCCTTGTTCGTGACCGTCACGCTCACGTTGCCGGCGGTGAACACGTTGAGCGGGCCCGCGGCCACGGTGGGCTCGCCGGGGATGTAGCCGGCCTGCGAGATGCCCTCGAAGCCGTTGCCCGCGGTCGGCGCCAGCGGCTGCGCGAGCGGCTTGAGCCGCAGCGCGCTCGCCCCGGACGTGCGGTCGATCGTCAGCGTGCGGAGCTGGTCCGGCAGAATGCGCGGCGGGTTCTTCTGCAGGCGCTCGAGTCGGTGCTCGTAGTCGGGGTCCTCGCCCAGCGGCTTGTGGACCTCGCGCACGAAGCCCTCGCCGGGCATGCGCAGCGGCAGGTTCGCGAACGAGAACGAGCGCGCCTTGACCGGCATCCCGACCGCGCGGCGACCGGTCGCCTCGCGAGGGCGGGCGTCGGCGGAGCCGGCGAGCGCGGGGACCAGCAGCAGCGCGACGAGGGCGGCGAAAGAAACGGGTCGGGTCATGGTGTGCGTGGGAAAGAGGTGGCGGAACCGGCCGGGAGGGCCGCCGCCGGCCGTGGAGGAGGACCGCAAGGTCCGTTCCGCCCGCCGGGGGCTCGAACGTGCGGCGAAATCGTAACCCGTCCGGGGTCCCCGGGGCATCCCCGCAGCGCCGGGCCGGGCGAAGTGCACGATCGGCCGCGGGGCGTCGCCGCGCGGACGCGGCCCGGTCCGCACCGGGCGGGCCGCCCCGGCCGCGGCCTCAGTCGCCGAAGCAGATGCCCAGGTCGCGCGCCGACTCCATCGTGTCGCTGTCGAGCGGCACGGTCTTCATGCGGCTCACGGCAGCGGCGAGCGGCTCGTAGCGCACGGTCGGCGGCGCGAGCGAGACCATGACCGACGAGAGCCCCAGGTCCAGGGCGCGCACGGCCGCGGTGCCGAAGCGCAGCGCGACCAGCCGGTCGAACGACGTCGGCGAACCGCCGCGCACGAGGTGGCCGAGCACGACCGAGCGCGACTCGCGGCCGGTGAGGCGCTCCAGTTCGTGCGCCACGCGATCGGCGACGCCGCCCAGCTTCTCGGCCTGGCCGACGGCCTTGCCCAGCACCGACACGCCGCCGCCCACGGGCTTGGCGCCCTCGGCGACGAGCACGACCGAGTACTGGCGCCCGCGCTGCTCGCGTTCGCGGAGCGCGGCCGCGACCTTCTCGAGGTCGTAGGGAATCTCGGGGATCAGGATCACGTGCGCGTTGCCGGCGATGCCGGAGTGGAGCGCGATCCAGCCGGCGTAGCGGCCCATGACCTCGACGACCATGATGCGGCGGTGCGAGGTCGCGGTCGTGTGCAGGCGGTCGAGGCACTCGGTCGCGAACGACACGGCCGTGTCGAAGCCGAACGTCATGAACGTCTTGTCGAGGTCGTTGTCGATCGTCTTCGGCACGCCGACGACGCGCAGGCCCCGGGTCGCGAGCCGGTGGCCGATCGACAGCGAACCGTCGCCGCCGACCGTGACGAGCGCGTCGAGGCCGGCGTCCTGGAAGCGCTGGACCAGTTCGTCGCTGCGGTCCACCTCGGTCCAGGTCCCGTCGGGCTGGCGAACCGGGAACGCGGTCGGGTTGCCGCGGTTCGTGGTGCCGAGGATCGTGCCGCCCAGGTGCATGATGCCGGCGACGCTGCGGCGCGTGAGCGGCACGAGGCCACCGTCGCCGAACGACTCGGGCTCGAGCAGGCCGTTGTAGCCGTCGCGGATGCCCCAGCATTCCCAGCCGCGCTTCAGGGCCGAGATCGTGACGGCGCGAATGACGGCGTTCAGGCCGGGCGCGTCACCGCCGCCCGTGCTGATGGCGATCTTGCGAATCGGTTGCAGGGACATGGACCCTCGTTGGGGCCGTCCGGATGGCGCGGGCGGCGGGCTGCCGCTTGCGGTTTCGGCACGTGGTACCGCGCGCTGAAGTGCGCTCGGGTGGTCCCGGAGGGACCGCTTGCCCGAATCTCGACCGGCCGCGTCGAGAATTCAGAGAAGGCTGCTGATTTCG
>CAZIXL010000062.1:0-9637 GCA_964542885.1 uncultured bacterium | reverse complement strand
CAAGGCCGGCATCGTGGCGCAGGGCGGCGAGCTGCACTTCCGCGGCGGCCGCGGCGGCGAGGTGAAGTTCCAGTTCGACGGCGTCGAGGCCAGCGATCCGGCCTTCGGCGGCAACGCGGGCATCGCGAACCTGGCCGTGGCCGGCACCGACGTGCTTTCGGGCGGGTTCGACGCCGAGTACGGCAACGCCCTCTCCGGCGTCGTGAGCGTGACGACGAAGGAAGGCGGCGACCGCTTCGGCGGCGAGGTGCGCTGGGACACGGACCGCTACGGCGACCCGACCAAGACCTTCGACAACTACGACCGCTTCACGTTCGGCTTCGGCGGCCCGACCCCCGTCAAGAACCTGACGTACTTCGCGACGTACGAGGGCACGTTCCAGGACACGTACCTGCGCTCGACCCTGACCAAGCCGAACCGTACGCTGCTCGACTTCATCCAGACCGGCAACCGGCAGAACAACACGGTCAACACGAACTTCAAGCTGGCCTACCGCGCGAACCCGCGGAACAAGATCACGTTCGAGACGATCAACAACCGCACCATCGCCACGCCGTACAACCACATGTGGAGCCGGCAGGGCTGGGTGCAGGTGCTGTACGACACGACCCGCGCGATCGGCCAGCCGGACAAGCTGACGCCGCGCTACGGCTCGTGGGCGGCCCGCCAGCCCACCACGGCGGAGGGTCGGCTCGACTCGACGTACCAGTACGTGAACATGCCGGACCACATGACGACCACCGACGACCGCTTCCAGCAGTTCACGGCCGTGTGGACGAACCAGGTGTCCGACAAGAGCGTGTGGACGACCCGCGTCTCGAGCCTGAACTTCAACACGCTCGTGTCGGTGGGGCAGAAGGCTCCCTGGGAGTACGACACCCAGAGCCCGTTCTACTGGAGCGGCAACACGGTCTACGGCAGCGAGAACAACCCGTACTACGCGACGCACGGTGACTACCCGCGCTACACGCAGCGCGAGACCAACGTCTACAACGTCAAGACCGACTTCTCGACGCGGCGCTGGAAGCAGCACACGTGGAAGACGGGCATCGAGGCCAAGTACAACCGGGTCCAGAACCTGTCGCTGACGCAGCCCAACTCGGAGTCGAACGGGCTTCCCGGCGGCACGCGCTCCGACTTCGTGAACTACAATCCCGAAGGCGCGGCGTACCTGCAGGACCGGTGGGAGTTCGAGGGCCTCGTGCTGAACGCCGGCGTGCGCTACGACCTGTTCTCGCCCGGCGACCAGATCCAGAGCATCTACCTGACGAGCGGCAAGCGTTACAAGGCGCAGTTCAGCCCGCGCCTCGGCATCGCGTACCCGGTCTCGGATCGCGACGTGCTGAGCTTCCACTACGGCTGGACCTACCAGACGCCGACCCGCACGTACATCTTCGAGAACCGCGACATCAGCTCGACCGTGAACGTGAAGGGCAACCCGGACCTCGAGCCCGAGACGAACATCGCCTACCAGGCCGGCGTGCAGCACCTGTTCTCGCGCGACATCTCCGGCACGTTCTCGGTGTTCTTCAAGGACATCTACGGGCTCATCACGGTCCGCCAGGAGCGCGACGACAACGGCAACCTGGTGAACGTGTACTACAACGGCGACTACGCCTCGGCGCGCGGCTTCGAGGCCAGCCTGTCGAAGGCGTTCAGCCACAAGTTCTCGGCCGACATCAGCTACACGTACTCGATCGCCACCGGCGTCGCGTCGGACCCGAACTCGGCGCTGCAGTTCTTCAACGGCGGACGGCTCTACCTGCCGATCTCCGAGCAGCCGCTCGACTGGGACCAGCGCAACACGGTCAACATCAACGCGACCGTGCGCGACCCGGGCAAGTGGGGCTTCCGCATGCTGTGGTCGTACGGCTCCGGCTTCCCGTTCACGCCCGCGTTCCGCAACGACCGCCGGCCGGACCCGGTGCTCAGCAACTCGCGCCGCCTGCCGTCCGAATCGCGGCTCACGATCGACGGCGACAAGTTCTACCGGGTGTGGGGGCAGAACGTGACGCTGTTCGTCGACGCGCGAAACGTCCTCAACTCGAAGAACATCTCCAACCTGTCGCAGGGCTCGTACCCGAACCCGTACGTCAACGCGGCCGGTGACGACTACACGATCTACTACACCGAGACGGGCCGTGCCGGCGGGGCGTACCTGCAGGACATCAACGGCGACAACATCCTCGACTGGGTGCCGGTGCACGACCCGCGCGTCTTCGAAGAAGGCCGCGCGGTCCGCATGGGCATCAGCGTGACGTTCTAGTACCGGGTCCGCGAAGGAGCGTGAAGGACATGAACCGAATCCTCAGGCGGGCCGGTCTGGTGGCGCTCGCCGCCGCGGCGCTCGTTTCCCTGGCCGCGACCGCGCAGGCGCGACTGCTCGAGACCGACCCCGAGTACAAGGATCTCCAGGAACTGGAGCAGGAGTTCGGCGTCGCCCAGGGCGGCTCCAACTCCGCCGGCCTCAAGCCCGGCGCCCAGCCTGCGGACATTCCGGACATCTTCGGCCCGGGCGCGGTGCTCACCGTGGGCAACGTGATCATGAAGGTCACGAACTACGGCCTCGTGGGCAACCCGTTCACGAACGTCTCGACCGACCCGTCGTGCCAGTGGCCCGGCGCGTCCGGCATCGAGTACATGAACTACTGCGGCATCGCCGTGGGCGCGGTGAACCCGCTGGCCACGGACCCGACGGCGGTGCGGCGCGTGAGCTACATCACGGAATGGCGCCCGCCGACGCTCGACAAGGAAGACCGCATGTACCGCGCGTACGACGGCATCATCAACGGCGCGCGGTTCGTGAACGACGACTCGGATCGCGACCCGCTCACCGGCGACCCGCTGATCGACGAGGACTTCCTCGACGGCCGCGACAACGACGGCGACGGCAAGATCGACGAGGACTTCGGCGCGATCGGCCAGATGGTGTGGTCGTGCGTGATCCGCGACGACACGAAGGAGGCCGTCGCGGCCGCCGCGTCGGAGCGGCACGTGCCGCTCGGCCTCGAGGCGCGGCAGACGGCCTGGGCGTACTCGATCCCGGGCTACACGGACTTCAACATCGTCCAGTGGGACATCTACAACCGCTCCGGCCACGAGCTGGACTCGGTGTTCGTGGGCGTCCGCTCCGACATGGACTGCGGGCCCGTGGACAAGGCCGACTACTACTCCGACGACTTCAACCTGCCGCAGTACCCGTACGGCAACTTCATGGTGAAGACGAAGGACGACGACGGCCGCCTGCAGAGCCCCGAGACCCACGATCCGCAGGTCGGCGACCCGAACGAGCCGCTCTGCCCCGAGTACAAGATCCGCATCCAGGGCTACTCCTGCATCGACGACGACAACGACGAGAACAAGACCACGGGCGTGCCCACCGTGTTCCTCATCTACCACAGCACCGACCCGACGGGCGTGAGCGGGCCGATGAAGGTCGGCATGCGCGCGTTCCGTTCGTGGACGGGCGGTACGCCCTACACGCAGGGCGGCGCCCCCACGATCGACCAGCAGCGCTTCGAGTTCATGTCGAGCGAGGAGAACATCGATCCCGAGACGGGGTTCGTCACGCTGCCGCCCGGCGACCAGAAGGGCGACTACACCGACATGTGGTCGATCGGGCCGTGGCGCCACTGGCCGAACAACGGGATGATCCGCCTCACGATCGGCATCGGCGTGGCCCCGGGCGACTACAAGGAAGGCAGCATCCAGCGCTACCCGAGCGAGTACGCCGCGGTGGCCGACCCGGCCACGGGCTTCGTGAGCTCCACCGACGCGCCGGGCCTGCTCGCGAAGTACCCGGGCCTCGCCAACGCCTACGCCGCGCAGGTCGCGTTCGAGGGCAAGTACGACGACACCGACTGGATCCCGCTGCCGACCGGCCACGGCAAGGAGTACTGCATCAAGGCGCCCCCGGGGCAGATCATCACGATGCAGGGCTGCGGGGACCTGGCGCCGTCGATCGTGAACGACCGCGAGTACTCGTGCTTCGACATGGACTGCGACTACTGCACCGGCGCCTACGACTTCTCGCGCCAGCGCGGCCTGTTCCACCGCACCTGGCTGGCCGAGGCCCCGCCGCCGAGCCCGTCGACCAACATGTCGGTGCTCTACAACTACACCGACAATCCCGACCGCAAGTACCCGCCCGCCGGCGACGGCCAGGTCACGATCGCCTGGGACAACCTGTCCGAGACGTCGCGCGACCCGAAGACCAACTGGTTCGATTTCCGCGGCTACCGGATCTGGAAGGTGTCCAACTGGCAGCGGCCGGTCGGCTCGGCCGGCCCGGCCGAGGACGACTGGACCCTCCTCGCCGAGTACCGGCTCTTCGACTACGCGGCGAGCAACAAGAGCCGCAACCAGTGCCCGCCCGAGAGCGTGACGGCCGGCGTCTGCACCGCCGCCGACACGCTGTGCCCGATCGTGTACATCCCGCAGAAGCAGACCTACGAGCGCGTGTGCCTGCAGTACGGCGACCTCTACGACCGCCAGAGCGGTGACGTGATCCACCCCGACGCGTCCGTGCTCTGCGAGAACTGGCCGGACTGCGCGACCTCGGAAGGCTGGCTCAATGGCCAGTCCACGGGCCCGAAGACGGCCCGCATCAAGTACCCGATCGGCCGCTACCGCTACGTCGACAAGAACGTCAAGAACGGCTTCCTCTACTTCTACTCGGTGACCGCGCTCGACTCGACGGGCTCGGGCGACCACATCAGCGAGCTGGGGAGCCGGCGGTCCGCCGTCGAGGCCGAGGGCGTGGTGCCGCAGTCGGGCGTCAACGCGCAGAAGATGAACGGCAAGAAGATCTGGGTCGTCCCGAACCCGTACCGCGGCGCACGCTTCATCGCGGACCGCCCGTCGGCGTGGGACCTGACCCCGAACGCCTCGGACCCGACGGGCACGCACGTCGACTTCCTGGGCCTGCCCGCCGGCAACTGGACGATCAAGATCTTCACCGTCTCGGGCGACCTCGTCGTCGAGCTGAACGCCAAGGACGCCGTGAACGAGTCGCTTCGCGGCGGCGAGGTCACGGACGACGAGGGCGGCAAGCACCCCGGATACAACCGCCAGCAGGACACGCCGAACGACGGCCAGGCCCGCTGGAACCTGATTTCGAGAAACGGCCAGGACGTGGTGAGCGGGATCTACCTGTACACCGTCGAGGTCGGTGGCTCCGTCGTGTATCGCGACAAGTTCGTCGTCATCCGCTAGCGGCGAGTGCAAGGAGGAAGAATCGTGAAGAGACTGATTGCGGCGGTCGCCCTCGCGGGTGTGCTGGTGCCCGGGCTGGCGCTGTCCGCCAACATCTTCGAAAAGGTCGGCACGTTCGACGGCCAGTTCCTGAAGATCGGCGTGGGCGCGCGCGGCGCCGCGATGGGCGGCGCGTTCGTCGCCGTCGCCGACGACGCCACGGCGCTCTACTACAACTGCGCCGGCATCGCGCGCATCGACACCGACCGCTCGGAGCTGTCGCTCAACCACGCGAACTGGCCGGCCGACCTGAGCTTCGACCAGGTGGGCTACGTCTTCCACATGAAGAAGATCCCGGGGGCCTTCGGCCTGCACGTGCGTTCGCTCTCGATGCAGCCCATGGAAGAGACGACGGCCTACCAGCCCTACGGCACCGGCCGCACGTTCGACGCCGGCATGATGGCGTTCGGCGCGACGTACGCGCGGTCGTTCACCGACAAGTTCAGCGCCGGCGTCACGGCGAACTACATCCACGAGGGGCTCGCGGACCTCGACAACTCGACGGTGGCGTTCGACATCGGCACCCTGTACGACGTCGGTACGGCGGGCATGAAGATCGGCATGGCGATCCAGAACATCGGCTCGCAGATCAAGTTCATCGATCGCGAGGCCCGCATCCCGGGCATCTTCCGGGTCGGCACGTCGGCCACGCTGCTCTCGTCGTCGGACCAGAAGCTGATCGGCTCGTTCGAGTTCTCGCACCCGCCGGACAACTCCGAGCGGATGAACGTGGGCGGGGAGTACAGCTTCCGCAAGTACCTGTTCCTGCGGGGCGGCTACAACATCAACCACGACACCGAGGCGCTCGCCGCCGGCGTCGGGTTCCACTTCCCGGTGTCCGTGGCCGGCATGGCCGACCTGGACTACGCCTACACGGACATGCAGGACCTGGGCGCGGCGCACCGCTTCTCGCTCAAGTTCCTCTTCTAGGAGCCGCTACGTACCAGCTTCGTCCTTCCTGCACATCGCTCGAGTGCCGGCCGGTGACCGCCCCGCGAGGGGCGCGCCGGCCGGCGCTCGTTCGGGCCTTTCTGCCGCTCGTCGCACTCGCGCTGCTGGCGGCCGTCGCGCCGCGGGCCGCCCGGGCGGGAGCGGAGCGGCTCGAAGGGCCGCCGCCCTGGCGGACCGGTGGCTCGATCGGCTTCACCGTGGACGCCGTGGCCCGCCCGGATTCGGGGCGCCAGGTGCTCGAGGTCGGCATCCGGATCCCGCCCGGGACGCTCGCGCGCCTCGCCCGGGACGAATCCGGCCGGGCGGTCGTACAGGCCGACGTGCGCGTGCGCGGCCGCTACGGGGCGCGCACGCAGGACGCGTCGCAGACGTTCGACCTCGCGCCGCGCGACAGCTCGCGCGGGCTCGGCCGGGTGATCGTGATGCGCTTTCCCGCGGCCCCGGGTCCCTGCCGGGTCGACGTGAAGCTCACCGACATGCTCTCGCACCGGGCGTCGCTGCTGTCCGGGCGGAACGCGCACGAGGACGCCGAAGTCTCGGGCGAGTACGAGATCCCGAAACCCCAGAACGGCCGCGTGCTGTCGCACCTCGATTTCCTCTGGCCGCACCCCGACAGCACCGCCGGATCGGTGTTCGAGCACGGCGGCGAGGTGCGCATCCCGAACCCGGACCGGCTCTATGGCCTGTTCGCGGACCGGATGCAGGCGGCGTTCTCGGCCAGCGCACGCCCCGGCGACACCCGGCCCTGGCACTGGGTCGCGCGCATCTTCGCCGCCGACGGGCAGGGCGTGGCCCAGCGCGAGAGCACGCTCGCCGCGGGCGCGCCGCTCGACGGCGAGGTGACGTTCGACCTGTCGAGCGAGCCGGCGGGCGGCTACGACCTCGAGCTCAAGGCGTGGCAGGAGGGCGATCCCACCGCGCTCACGCGCCGCGAGCGCTTCAGCGTGGCCTGGCAGGCGGACTCGTGGCTGCACAGCGCGGCGCAGATGAACGACGAGGCCCACTTCCTGCTGCAGGCCGGGGCGGAGGAGGACTTCGTCCGCATGCAGCCGGGCGAGCAGGAGGCGCTGCTGGACGAGTTCTGGCGCATGCGCGACCCGACTCCCGACACGGCCTACAACGAGGCGCTCGAGACGTTCCGCGCCCGTGTGCGCCACGCCAACGCCACGTACACGCGCGCCGGGATCGAACGCGGCATGTTCTCGGACATGGGACGCACGTACATCCGCTACGGCGAACCCTCCGAGATCCTGCGGCAGGTGATTCCCGCCGGCGAGTCGACGCTCGAGACCCAGCTCCAGCAGATCCTCAACGACGAGGACCGCCAGCCGCTCGACGTCCAGCAGAAGGGCCTCGGCGGCGACATGCGGCCGTTCGAGGTCTGGATCTACGAGGGCGACATCCCATTGCCCCCGGACGCCGATCCGCGCGAGGACCAGCGCGGCCGCAGCAAGCGCCGCCTGCTGTTCCTGTTCGTCGACGAGCAGGGCATCGGGCTCTACCGCCTGCGCTACTCGACCGAGTAGCCGCCGGACCGCCTGCGCGGCGCGTGGCCGGAAACGGCGCGGCCGTCGTTCGTTCTCCGGGTTTCGAGCCGCTTGACCCTTGACTCGCGCCTTCGGCATATTTCGCTCGCGTTCGTGCGGGCGAGCCGTGCGGGTTTCCGGCGGCGGATCCGCCACGAAGGAATCGTGGGGGGAGGCGCGAGGACATGCGGTTGGGGATCCTGACGGGGGGCGGGGACTGTCCCGGCCTGAACGCGGTCATCCGCGCGGCCGTCGTCCGCACCGTCCGCACCTACGAGAGCCAGATCGTGGGCTTCCTCGACGGCTGGGTCGGGCTGCTCGAGGGCCGCACGATCGAGCTGACCCGCGAGAGCATCCGCGGCATCCTGCCGCGCGGCGGCACCATGCTGGGCACCTCGCGCGTCGACCCCATGAAGCGCCCCGGCGGCATCGACACCGTGCGCGACGCCGTGCGGCTCTTCCAGCTCGACGGCCTGCTGGTGTGCGGCGGCGACGGCACGCTGAACGCCGCGGCGACGGTGGCCGAGGCCGGCGTGCCCGTGGTGGGCATCCCCAAGACGATCGACAACGACATTCCCGGCACCGACTACTCGTTCGGCTTCGACACCGCGCTCGGCACGGTGGTGCACGCGATCGACCAGCTGCATTCCACCGCCGAGTCGCACGACCGCGTGATCGTCGTCGAGACCATGGGCCGCAGCGTCGGCTGGATCGCCGTGTGCGCGAGCATGGCCGGCGGCGCCGACGTGGTGGTGACGCCCGAGCGGCCGATGTCGGTCGCCGAGGTGTGCGACACCGTCCGCCTGCGCCGCGCGCGGGGCCGGCGGTTCAGCATCGTCGTCGTGGCCGAAGGGGCGCGCTTCGCCCCCGAGCCCGACGGCACCGTGCTCGAGGTGCCCGCGCGCACGGACGAGTTCGGCCGCCCGCGATACGGCGGTATCGGCCCGGTGCTGGCGCAGGCGATCGAGGCCCGCACGGGCATCGAGACCCGGACCGTCGCGCTGGGGTACGTTCAGCGCGGCGGCACGCCGAGCGCCTTCGACCGGCTGCTCGGCACGCGCATGGGCGTGCACGCCGTGGACCTCGCCGCGCGCGGCGAGTTCGGCCGCCTCGTGAGCCTGCAGGGCACCCGCATCGTTTCCGTTCCGCTGTCCGTCGTCCGGGAGGGGCCGCGCCCGGTGGACACCGATTTCCTCGAGACCGCCCGGGTCTTTTCCGGCTGACCTCCATCGCGGCGGCAGGGACCGCCGCTCCTCAACGAGCAAGGAGAATTCCATGGCCCTGAAGGTTGCCATCAACGGTTTCGGCCGCATCGGCCGCCAGGTCGTCCGTGCCGCCGTGCAGCGCAAGTCGCCGATCGAGTTCGTGCACGTCAACGACCTGACCGACGCGAACACGCTCCAGCACCTGCTCAAGTACGACACGGTGCACCGCGTGTGGCACGCGGTGCCGAGCAAGTCCGCGGACGGCAGGCTGCAGGTGCCGGGTGGCGGCAGCATTCCCGTGACCGCCGAGAAGGACCCGACGAAGCTGCCGTGGGGCGCGCTCGGCGTGGACGTGGTGCTCGAGGCCACGGGCAAGTTCACCGACAAGGAGAAGGCCTCGGTGCACCTCGCCGCCGGCGCGAAGTCGGTGCTCGTCTCGGCGCCCAGCAAGGGCGCGGACCTGACGTTCGTGATGGGCGTGAACGACGGGCTGTTCGACCGCGCGAAGCACAAGGTCTTCAGCATCGGCTCGTGCACGACGAACTGCCTCGCGCCGGTCGCCAAGGTGCTGCACGACACGTTCGGGATCGAGCACGGCTTCATGACCACGATCCACGCCTACACGAACGACCAGCACATCCTCGACGCGCCGCACAAGGACCTGCGCCGGGCCCGCGCGGCGGCGCTCAACATCATCCCGAC
>CAZIXL010000061.1:0-9640 GCA_964542885.1 uncultured bacterium | reverse complement strand
GGATCATGTCGCCGGGCTGGATCGTGATGTCTTCCTGCGGGCGGCGGAGCGCCTGCCCCCCGGCTCGCCCCTGGACGACGGCTCGGAGACCGCCGGCGTTCGGCCCGGCGCGGACCGGCTGCCGCCCGTCGGCACGGGGGCCATGGCCTCGCTCGTCACCGGACCGTTCCGCCTCGTCGGCGGCGTCCTGCACTTCCTGCCCGGCATCCCGGGCTTCTGACCCTGTGAAGACCCGTCCATCCACCACCACCCGAGGGGGTAGCCAGCCATGATGCGAGCGCTTTTCGCCGGCGTGTCCGGTCTTCGTAACCACCAGACGAAGATGGACGTGATCGGCAACAACATCGCGAACGTCAACACGGTCGCGTTCAAGTCGTCGCGCGTGACGTTCAAGGAGGCGTTCGTGCAGCTCCTGCAGGGCGCCTCGCGCCCGCCGGGGAACACGGGCGGCATCAACCCGATCCAGATCGGCACCGGCATGAACGTGGGCTCGATCGACCAGCTGTTCACGCAGGGCAGCCTCGAGTCCACGGGCCAGCCGCTCGACCTGGCGATCCAGGGCGACGCGCTGTTCGTGCTGAACGCCGGCCAGCGCCGCGTCTACACGCGCGCCGGCAACTTCCAGCTCGACGCCACCGGCCACCTGATCTCGCCCAGCTCGGGCTTCATCGTGCAGGGCATCAACGCCGACTCGCTCGGCAACTTCTCGACCGCCTCGGCGATCGGTGACGTGCAGCTGCGCCTCGGCGACAAGGCCCCGGCGCAGGCGACGAGCGAGATCACGCTGTCGGGCAACATCGACTCCTCCTCGGCGATCGGCACCACGCACGCGATGAGCATCATCGTGTACGACAGCACGGGCGCCCCCCACAACCTGCAGGTCACGTTCACCAAGACCGCCCTCAACACGTGGGACTGGACGCCGTCGTGCACCGACGCGGCCATCACGCCCGCGGGCAGCGGCACGGTCACGTTCAGCAACACGGGCAGCCTGGCGTCGTTCACCTATCCGGGCGGCGCGTCGAACATCACGCTCACGCCGTCCTCGGGGGCCGGTCCGTTCGACGTGACGGTCAATCCGGGCACGATCAACGGCATCGACGGCCTGGCCAGCTTCGCGAACCCGTCGAACGCCGTGATCAGCAACCAGAACGGCTACCAGGCCGGCAGCCTGCAGAGCATCAGCGTGGACACGAAGGGCGTCGTCTCGGGCTACTTCACGAACGGCGTCACCCGCAGCCTCGCGCAGATCGCCCTGGCCCAGTTCACGAACCCGTCCGGCCTGCTGCGCTCGGGCGACAACACGTTCGTCGAGTCGGCCAACTCGGGCGGCCCGGTCGTCGGCTTCGCGGGCGGCACGATCAGCTCCACGATCACCCCCGGCGCGCTCGAGGGCTCGAACGTGGACATCTCGGCCGAGTTCACGAACATGATCGTCGCGCAGCGCGGGTTCCAGGCGAACGCCCGCGTGATCTCGACCTCCGACGACATGCTCAACGAGCTCGTCAACCTGCGCCGCTAGGTTCTCGCGGCCGTACGCAGGAGGGGGCGCCCGCGGGCGCCCCCTGCCCGCCTCCCCGCCCCGTCGCGGCCGGCAATCCCTGCCGCCGCACCGGCAGCCGGTTCCCGCCCGCGGGACGGCGCCGCCGCGCCGCGCGCCGCCCGCCCGTCCCGCCGCGGCCGCGCTCACGCACTCCCCGGCATTTGCGCCCGCGTCCCGCGCCCCGGGACGCCGCGCCCGCGGTGGTATGCGCGTTGCTCAACGCCCGGTGGATCCGGCTGTTCCCACCACCACCACCGACACGGACGGACGGCATGAGCGACGAAGCGAAGGCGCCGCAGGCGGAAGAGGGCGCCGCGGCCGCGGGCGCCGCGGCCCCGAAACCCAAGGACGCCCCGATCTGGATGCTGGCCCTGGTCGTCGCGCTCGCGCTCGGCGTCGGTGGCGCGCTCGGCGCGTTCCTGGTGGCGCCGCCGCTCGTCAAGGCGAAGAACGCCGCGGCGCTCGCGAAGCACGACCCGGGCGCGAAGAAGAAGAAGAAGGACGAGAAGGGCAAGAAGGGCGGCGGCGAGCACGGCGGCGGCAAGACCGCCAGCTACAAGCTCGAGAACATCGTCGTGAACCCGGCCGACTCGCAGGGGCAGCGCTTCCTCATGTGCTCGCTCGCGCTCGAGTCCGACGACCCCAAGGCGCTCGACGACCTGCGCGAGCGCGAGGTCGAGCTGCGCGACCGCGTCGTCACGACCCTCACCAGCATGACGCTCGAGGAGCTCACCTCCGTCGGCGCGCGCGACACGCTCCGCCACCGGCTGGTCGAGACGATCCGGCCGATGCTCGGCGAGGACGGCGAGGACGTCGAGCTCAAGGTCTACCTCCCCAGCTTCGTCATCCAGTAGGACCCGCGCATGAGCGAGAACCTGAACCAGAAGGACGTCGATCGGCTGTTCACGCGCGCCGCCTCCACGGGCGGCAAGGTGAGCGCCGACTCGCTGACCCAGCGCGAGATCGACCAGATCCTGCAGAAGACGACGCCGGTGCCGCTCGCGCCGGTGCTCGTCTCCGACGACATCGTCCCGTACAACTTCAGCCGCCCGCCGCGCGTCTCCAAGGACAAGCGCGCGAGCCTGGAGTCCATCTACCAGCGCTTCGCGCTGTCGCTGCAGGGCCTGCTCAGCTCGATGATGCGCATCCCGCTCGACGTGGTCGTGGCCAGCGTCGAGCAGGCGATGTTCTCGGAGTTCATCCTTTCGCTCGGCAACCCGTGCGCGTGCTTCGTGTTCGAGAGCGGCGACCGCATGGGCGGCGAAGGCGCGATGGACCTGAGCACGGACTTCGCGTTCTACCTCGTCGACCGCCTGTTCGGCGGGCCCGGCGACCCGCACGCGATGTCGCGCTCGCTCACGCCGCTCGAGCAGGCGGTCGTGCGCAACGTGGTCGAGCGCACGCTCGGCCTGCTGCGCGACGCCTGGACCGAGAACATGGCGCTCGCGCCGCGCGTCGTCGGCTTCGAGTCGAACCCCGAAATGCTCCAGATCACGAGCCGCGAGGACAACGTCCTCGTGACCCAGCTCGAGATCCGCTCGTCGACGTTCAACGGCTTCCTCACGCTGTGCATGCCGATGTCGTCGCTCGAGGGCTTCCTGCAGGACAAGTCGTCGGCGCGCGGCCACCGCGCGAGCGACGCGGCCGCGGCCACGAGCCGCCGGCTCGTCGAGGCCAGCCTGCAGCACGCGCACGTCGGGCTCATCGCGCGCTTCCCGCCGCTGTGGCTCACGGCGCGCCAGATCGCCGAGCTGGTGCCGGGGCGCGTGCTCCACACGACGCACAACGTCGAGGAGCCGATCGAGATCCTCGTCAACGAGCGCCACCGCCTCATGGGCTCGCTGGGCGAGGTCCGCAGCCACCTCGGCGTCCGCATCAGCAAGAAGGTCACCCGTCCGGCGGACGACCGGCCGGTGAAATCGAGACAAGGGAGGATCCTGTGAGCGCGATGGACCCCAAGCCGGTCGTGTCGATCTCCGAGGAGGGCGGCGGCGCGCCGGCGACGGCCGGCTACGACGTCCTGCTCGACGTGTCCATGCCCGTGGCGATCGAGATCGGGCGCGCGAACATGACGGTGCAGGACATCCTGCAGCTGGCGATCGGCTCGGTGATCCAGCTCGACCGCATCGTCGGCGAGCCGGTGGACATCTACGTGAGCGACCGCCGCTTCGCGCAGGGCGAAGTCGTGGTCGTCGGCGAACACTTCGGCGTGCGCATCACGCGCGTGCTGTCGGGACTGAACGGCGAGGACCTTTCGTGAGCGGGGTTCCGGGCCTGGGCCTGCTGGCCGCGCTCGCGGTGATGCTGGGCCTGCTCGCGCTGGCCTCGGGGCTGCTCAAGCGCCTCGCCCCGGGCGCGCTCCGCGGGTCCGGCGAGGTGCCGCTGCGCGTGCTCCAGCGCGTCGCGCTGGGGCCCAAGCAGGCGGTGGCGGTGCTGCAGGCCGGCGAGCGCGTGCTGCTGGTGGCGCTCACGGACGGCGGCGCCTCGCTGCTGGCGGAGCTGGACGGGGAGGACCGTGCACGCGCGCTCGGCGCCGGCGGACCGGACGGCCGCGAGGCGACGCCCGTTCCGGCCGGCGGCCCGCTCGTGCCCGCCGGCGCCGCGGCGCCCGACTGGCGGCGGTTCCTCTCGAACGTCGTGCGCCAGGCGAAGCGCGGCGCGGGGCTGGCCGCGGTCGTGCTCGCGCTCGCGTTCGCGGGCCCGGCGCGCGCCCAGCACGTGACCGCGCCGCCGCCGGCGAAGGGCCCGGTCACGAAGGTCGTGCCCGCGATCCCGCCGCGCGTCACGCACCCGATTCCCGGCCCGGTGGTCAACGCGCCGCCGATGCCGCAGGTCGACATCCGGATCGGCGAGGGTCCGAACGCCGTGCGGCTTTCCGGCGCGGTCGGGCTCGTGGTGTTCATGGGCGCGCTCACGCTGCTGCCCGCGCTGTTCCTGCTCATGACGAGCTTCACGCGCATCCTGATCGTGCTGCACTTCCTGCGCTCGGCGATCGGCACCCAGACGTCGCCGCCGGGGCAGCTGCTGACCGCGCTCGCGGTGCTGCTCACCGCCATGGTGATGCACCCGGTGCTCGAGGAGACGAACCGCACGGCGCTCCAGCCCTTCTTCGCGGGGCGCGTGCAGCAGGCGGAGGCCTACCAGCTCGCGCTCCAGCCGTTCCGCGGCTTCATGCTGCGCAACGTGCGCGAGCAGGACCTGGCGACGTTCGCCGAGCTGTCGGGCATCGAGAGCGTGCAGAACGACGACGAGCTGCCCACGGTGACGGTCGTGAGCGCGTTCGTCGTGAGCGAGCTGCGCACGGCGTTCCAGATGGGCTTCGTGATCTACCTGCCGTTCGTGGTCGTCGACGTCATCGTGGCCTCGGTGCTCATGAGCCTCGGCATGTTCATGCTGCCCCCGGTCATGATCTCGATGCCGCTCAAGCTGCTCCTCTTCGTGCTCGCCGACGGCTGGACGCTGGTGGTCCAGAACCTCGTGCGCAGCTTCCACTGAGGCCGCCGTGTCCGGCCTGCTCGCGGTCGACCTCGTGCGGCACGCGGTGATGATCTCGCTCATGGTGGCCGCACCGATGCTGCTCACCGCGATGATCGTGGGCATCCTCGTGAGCCTCGTGCAGGCGGTGACGCAGCTGCAGGAGCAGTCGCTCACGTTCATCCCCAAGCTGGCCATGGTGTCGCTGGTCTTCCTGGTCACGCTGCCGTGGGCGCTCTCGCAGCTCACCGAGTACCTGGCGGGCATCCTGCGCAGCCTGCCGACCCTGGTCCCGTGAACGCGTTCGTGCCGGACTTCCTGCAGACGGCGTTCGCGCCCGAGAAGTGGGCGTCGTTCGTGGCGATCACGGCGCGCATCGCCGGGTTCGTGTTCCTCGCGCCCGGCTTCTCGGGCGCGATGATGCCCGGCATCGCGCGCACCGCGCTGACGATCATCCTCGCGGTGTTCCTGCTGCCGGGCGCGCCGTCGACGCCGCTGCCCGACCAGCTGCTCGACCTGCCGCTGCCGCTCGCCGCCGAGGTCGAGATCGGCATGGTGATCGGCCTCACCGCGGCGGTGATCGTGCAGGCGCTCGCGTACGGCGGCGAGGTCATGTCGCTGCAGATGGGCCTGTCGATCGCGCCCGCGCTGTCGCCGGTGCCGGAGATGCAGGTCGTCGGCGTGGGCCAGCTCACGTCGCTGCTCGGCATCGTCATCTACCTGGGTCTCGGCGGGCACCTGATGCTGCTGCGCGGGCTCGCCGAGAGCCTGCGCGTGCTGCCGCCCGGCGGCGGGTTCGCGCTGCAGGCCGGGGGGGACGTGGCCACCCGGCTCGCCGGGGTGGTGTTCCAGTGCGCGGTGAGCGCGGCCGCGCCCGTCATGGTGGCGCTGCTGCTCACCAACGTCGCCATGGCGATCCTGGGCCGGGCGGTGCCGCAGATGAACGCGATGATGATGTCGTTCCCGATCACGGTCGGCCTGGGCCTGCTCACGCTGGGCCTCTCGCTGCCCATCGTCGCGGCGACGGTCTCGGGCTGGATCAACGGCCTGCCCGCGGGCCTCACCGCCGTCCTCGACCAGTTGAGTCACTGAGCCATGGCCGAGAACGAAGACGGACAGGAACGCTCCGAACAACCGACCGCACGGCACAGGCTCGAGGCGCGCAGCCAGGGCCGCATCCCGAAGAGCGTCGAACTGGGGGCCGCCAGCGTGCTGCTCGCCGGCGCCGCGACGCTCGCCGCCGTCGGCGGCTCGTCGCTCGGCACGTTCGCGACGCGGCTGATGCGGGAGTGCGCGGGCGCGATCACGGCGGAGCCGCTCACCGCCGCCGGCGCGGCCAGCGTGGTGCGCGGCACCGCGACCGGCCTGCTGCTGGCGCTCGCGCCGTTCGTGCTGGGCGTGACGGTCGTGAGCGTGGGGGTCGGCCTGGCGCAGACGCGCGGCCTGCTCACCTGGGAACCCGTGCAGCCCAAGTTCGACCGGTTGAACCCGGTCACCGGCTTCAAGAAGTGGAAGGGGCCCGACTCGGTGATCAACCTGGTCAAGGCCATGCTCAAGCTGTCCGTGCTCGGCCTGGTGACGTACGGCGTGCTGCGCGGGAACTGGCCCGAGCTGCTGTCGCTCGTCGACACGGGGCCCGCCGCCGTCATGGCGGTCATGCGCTCGCTCGTGCTGCGGCTCGTGTTCGTGACCGGCTTCGCGTTCCTCGCCATCGCGCTGCTCGACTACGCCTGGCAGCTGTTCCAGAACGAGCGCGCGCTCAAGATGACCAAGCAGGAGGTGCGCAACGAGGCGCGCGAGACCGAGGGCGACCCGCACATGAAGGGCCGCATCCGCTCGATGCAGATGCAGCGCGCCCGCCAGCGCATGCTGCAGGCGGTCCCGAAGGCCGACGTGGTCGTGACGAACCCGACGCACGTGGCCGTCGCGATCCAGTACGACCCCGAGGTGGCGCCCGCGCCGATCGTGGTCGCGATGGGCGAGCGCAAGCTGGCCGAGCGCATCAAGGCGATCGCGAAGGCGAGCGGCGTCCCGCTCGTCGAGAACAAGCCGGTCGCCCGCGCGCTGCTCGCCACCTGCAAGGTCGGCCGCACGATTCCGCCGGCACTCTACGCCGCCGTCGCCGAGATCCTGGCCTTCGTCTTCCGCCGCCGGAACCCGTCGTACGGGCGCGGCGGTGACGCCCGGAGCGCCGCGTGAGCACCGTGACGCTGCCCGGCGCCGCCGCCCCGGTGGGCGCGACCGGCGGGCACCCGACGCCGCCGCAGGGCGCGCCCGCGCGGCCCGGCCGCCCGCACGAGCCGGTCGCCACCGACACGCCGATGCACCGCCTGATGTCGGGCAACGCCGAGACGCTGCTGGCGATCGGCGTGGTCGTGATCGTCTCGCTGCTCGTGGTGCCGCTGCCGCCGTTCCTGCTCGACGCCGCGCTCGCCACCTCGTTCGCGCTCAGCATCGTGGTGCTGCTCGTCACCATGAGCACCCGCGACCCGCTCGAGTTCAGCATCTTCCCGAGCCTGCTGCTGCTCATCACGCTGCTGCGCCTGGGCCTCAACGTGGCCACGACCCGCCTCATCCTGGGCACGGGGCACGCGGGCTCGGTCATCGCCGCGTTCGGCAACTTCGTGATCGGCGGCAACGTCGTCGTCGGGCTCGTGATCTTCCTGATCCTGGTCGTGATCAACTTCATGGTGATCACGAAGGGCGCCGGCCGCGTGGCCGAGGTCGCGGCGCGGTTCACCCTCGACGCCATGCCCGGGCGGCAGATGAGCATCGACGCCGACCTCTCGGCCGGGATCATCGACGAGCTGGAGGCGCGCCGGCGCCGCGAGGAGATCAGCCGCTACGCCGACTTCTACGGCTCGATGGACGGCGCCGCCAAGTTCGTGCGCGGCGACGCCGTGGCCGGGCTCGTGATCACCGCCATCAACCTGGTCGGCGGGTTCGTGATCGGCATGACCCAGCAGGGCCTGTCGGCCGGCGACGCGCTGCGCACGTTCAGCATGCTCACGGTCGGCGACGGCCTCGTGACGCAGATCCCGGCGCTCATCGTGAGCACGGCCTCGGGCCTGCTCGTCACGTACGGTTCGGGCGGCACGTCGATGGCGCCGTCGATCGCCGGCCAGCTCACGCGCCAGGCGCGGCCGCTGTGGAGCGCCGCCGCGATCCTCGGCCTGCTCGGCTTCGTGCCCGGGCTGCCGACGCTGCCGTTCCTCACGCTGGCCGCCGCCGCGGGCGCGGTCGGCTGGTTCGCCTCGCGGCGCACGACCGATTCCGGCACCGCCGCCCCGGCCGCCGCGCCCGAGCCGGCCGCCGGCGCGCCGCCGGCGTTGCGCGAGGTGCTGGCCGTGGAGCCGCTCGAGCTCGAGATCGGCTACGCGCTCGTGCCGCTCGTCGACGAATCGCAGCAGGGCGACCTGCTGCAGCGCATCGGCATCCTGCGCAAGCAGCTGGCGTTCGAGCTGGGCGTGCTCGTGCCGCCGGTGCGCATCCGCGACAACATCCAGCTGGGCTCGCAGGAGTACGTCGTGCGCATGCGCGGCGTGCGCATCGCCGGCGGCGAGGTGCTGCCGCGCCACCTGCTCGCGCTCGACACGGGCGGCACCACGGGAACCCCCGACGGCATCGCGACGCGCGACCCCAGCTTCGGGCTCAACGCCGTGTGGATCACGTCCGACCAGCGCGGCGTCGCCGAGTCGCTGGGCTGGAACGTCGTCGGCCCGCCGACGGTGCTCGCGACCCACCTCATGGAGATCATCCGCGAGCACGCCGCGGACCTGCTCACGCGCCAGAACGTGCGCGAGATGCTCGACGGCCTGCGCGAGACGCACCCGGCGCTCGTCGACGAGGTCGTGCCGAACAAGCTGGGCCTCGGCGCGGTGCACCGCGTGCTGCAGCGCCTGCTGCGCGAGGGGCTGCCGGTGCGCGACCTGGCGACGATCCTCGAGGTGCTCTCGGACGCCGCCGAGACGACGAAGGACGCCGAACTGCTCACCGAGCACGCGCGCCGCGCGCTGTCGGCGGTGATCCTGCAGTCGCTGGGCGGCGAAGGCCGCCCGCTGCGGGCGATCACCGTGGGCCCGCGGCTCGAGCTGGCGCTCATGCAGCTCTTCAACCCGCGTGCGCGCGAGGCGGGCCGCTCGCTCGAGCCCGAGGACCTGACGCGCGCGCTGCAGTCGCTGAACGCGCTGGCGTCGGAGTTCCAGGCCGACGGCCAGTACCCGCCGCTCGTCACGCCGCCCGGGCTGCGCGTCGGCATCCGCCGCCTCGTCGAGCCCGTCCTGCCGCGCCTGCCCGTGGTCTCGCTCGCCGAGCTGCCGACGCAGGCCCCGATCCAGACCCTTCGCCAGTGGGAGTTGACCGATGCCGCTTGAGATCCTGACGGGTCCCGACGTGCCCGCGCTGCTGAAGCGCGCGCAGCGCGTGGTGGGCGACGACGCGGTGGTGATGTCGGTGCGCCGCGTCTCGGACGGCGGCCGTTCCGGCTTCGAGATGATCGTGGCCGACCCGCGCACGGCCGAGCGCCAGCGCCGGATCGAGGAGGGCCGCGCCCCGCGCGGCGCCGACGTGCTGCTCGCGGCCGAGGGCGGATCCCCGGCGCGCGCGCCCGCGCGCCCGGCGCCC
>CAZIXL010000060.1:0-9686 GCA_964542885.1 uncultured bacterium | reverse complement strand
TCGCGCGGCGCTCGCGGCGCTCGAGCTGCCGGGCGGCTTCGTCGAGAGCCTGCTCGCGCGGCTGGCGGCGGGATCGGAGCGGGCCCGCGCGGCTGCCGACGCGCTGGCGGTGTGGGACCGGCCCGCCTCGCTCGACGACGTGCGGGTACTGGCGCCCGCCGCGGACGCGGCCGCGCTCGCCGAGCTCGCCGGCGCCGGGCTGGCGGCGGCCGACGAGGCCGGCGCGCACTCGCTGCGCCCGCCGCGGCTGGGACTCGAACTGCTCGCGCGACGGGACGGTGCGCGCCTGCGGGCGCTGCACCGCGCGGCGCTCGCGAGGCCCGGCCTGCCCGCCCACGAACGCTTCCACCACCTCGCCGAGTCGGGGCAGGTCGAGGCCGCGCTGGCGGCGGCGCGCGAAGCGCTCGAGGCGCACGCGGACCCGGCCCTGGCGGAACGCGCGGCGGCGCTCGCCGACGCGAGCGGGTCCGCGGACGCCGCCCACTGGCTGGCGACCGCGGGCCGCCTGCTCCACGAGCGAGGCCGGCACCGCGAGGCGCTGGCCCACCTCGAGCGCGCGCTCACGCGCGGGGGCGACCCCGCGGAACGCCCGGAGTGGTGGGTGCAGCTCACGACGTCGATCCTGCGCACGGACCGACCCGAGGCGCTGGAAGCGACCGTCGAGCGTGCGCTGGCCGAGGAGCCTCCGCCGGCGGCGAGGGCCTCGCTGCTGGTCAACCGGGCGTCTCGACGGTACTCGCGCGGCGAGATGGACGCGGCCGAAGCCGATGCGCGCGCCGCGCTGGAGCTCGCCGAAGCGTCCGGCGACGACGTCGCCATCGGCCACGCGAACATGACGCTCGGCGCCGTCCTCTTCGTGCAGGGACGCTTCGCGGAGTCCGACCGGCACGCCGACCGCTGCGTCGACTGCATGCGACGCGCGAAACGAGACGTCGCCGCTGGCCGTGCGCTCGCACTGCGCGCGGGCCTCGCCGCCTGGCGCTCCGAGGTGGCACAGGCCGACGCGCTCTTTCGCGAGGCCCTCGCGCTCGTTCGCGGCGAGCAGGGTTCGGGGGCGCGGGTGGCCGAAGAGGAGTTGCTGATGGGCCTCGCGGCGCTGCAGATCCGGTCCGGCCGGTGGGCCGATGCCGAGACGACCTACGGGGAAGGCCTGCGACTGGCGCTCGAGGACGGGCGCTCGCGCGGGGTCGCCGTGGCCCTGTCCAACCTGGCCCTCCTCGACACGCTGACCGGGAGGCCGGGCCGGGCGTTGCGGCGGGCACGTGCGGCGGTGCGACTGGCGCGCCGGCACCTGCCGCGCCTCGTGCCCTTCGTGCATCTCGTCCGCGCGGCGGCGTTCCGGATCGCCGGCCGCCTCGGCGCCGCGGAACGTGCCTCGCGCGCCTCGACGGCGGGCTACCGGCGACTCCGCGTTCCGGTCGAGGCGGCGCAGGCGCAGCTCGAGGCCGGCAAGGTGCGCGCGGCCGCCGGGCGCTGGGCGGAAGCCGAATCGCGGTGGACGAGCGCGCTGTGGGAGAACCGGAGCCGGCCGGGCATCGAGCTGGCGATGCTCGAGGTCGCTTCCGGTCGTGCGGCGATTCGCCGGCGGGCCTTCGACGCGGCGGCGGAACACCTTGGCCGCTGCCAGCGCTGGCTCGAAGGGCGCCAGGCTCCCTACGTCGCGGCGCTGGCGCAGCAACTCGCGGGCGAGCTGGCGCTCGCGCAGGGCCGTGCCGAGGAGGGCACGGCCCTCGCGAACCAGGCGCTCGAGGGCTTCGCACGCCTCCCGGCCCTTCCGGACCGGGCCGGCGCGGCGCTCGACTTCGCGCGCCTGGCCTCGGACGCCGGCGTCGCGACGCCGGTCGAGGCCTGGCTCGACCAGGCCGCGGCCGCCTTCGTGCGCCTCGGCGACCACCGCGGCCGCGAGCGGGCGCTCGCGCTCCAGGTCGAATGGCTGCGCGGCCTGCGGGCGGCACCCGGACCCGTGCGCAGCCGCGACCTGCTGCGCTCGGTCGGCCGCCTGCTGGATTCGCTCTCGGACCTGGGCGAGCTGACACGACGGGCGATGCAGCTGGCGGTCGAGCAGCTCGACGCCGAGTGCGGCGTGCTGCTGCTTGCCGACGAGAAGACCGGGACGCTGGCGCCCGTGGTCGAGCAGGGCGCCGTGGACGCGGCGACGCGCAACCAGGCCGTCACCTACAGCCGGAAGATCGTCGAGCGCGTGGCCGCGAGTGGCGGCGCGCTGCTCATCCACGACGCCGGCTCCGACCCGGGCGGGCTCTCGGAGAGCATGGTGGACCTGCGCCTGCGCTCGATCGTGTGCGTGCCGCTCTACCGAGCCGGCAAGGTCGTGGGCGCGGTCTACCTCGACGACTCGCGCCGCGACTCCGCGTTCAGTGACACGGACCGCGCCCTGCTCGAGGGATTCGCGCAACTGCTCGCGATCGCCATCGAGAAGAGCCGGGGAGAGGAGGAGGAGCGCCGGCGCCAGGAGCAGCTGGAAGGGGAGAACCTGTCGCTTCGCCGTGAAGCGAACGTCCGTTTCCAGCCGCAGAACTTCATCGGCATGAGCTCGGCCATGCAGAAGGTGCTCGCCCTCGCCGAGCGCGCCGCGCAGGCGGGGACGACCGTGCTCATCACCGGCGAGGGCGGCACGGGCAAGGAGATGATCGCCCGGGTCATCCACCACCACGGCCGGCGCCGGAACGGCCCGCTCGTCACCGTGAACTGCGGGGCCATCGCCGAGAACCTGCTCGAGAGCGAGCTGTTCGGCATCCTGCCCAGCGTCGCGACCGGCGTGCGCGGGCGCGAGGGCCGCTTCGTGCAGGCCAACGGCGGGACGCTGTTCCTGGACGAAATCGGGGACATGCCGCTCCAGCAGCAGGTGGCGCTGCTGTCGGCCATCTCGAGCCGCGAGGTCACGCCGGTGGGGGGCGGGCCGCCGATCGCGGTGGACGTGCGCATCATCGCCGCGACGAACCAGGAGCTGCGGCGCAAGATCGAGGAGGGCCGTTTCCGGGAGGACCTGTACTACCGCCTCAACGTGTTCCCGATCGAGCTGCCGCCCCTGCGCGAGCACAAGGCGGACATCCCGGCCCTCGCCCACTACTTCGCCGCCCACTTCGCGAAGCAGCTCGAACGGGACGTGCCCGAGCTCTCTCCCGAGTTCATCGCCGCGCTCATGCAGAGCGACTGGCCGGGCAACGTGCGGGAGCTGCAGAACTACATCGAACGCGTGATGGCCATGAGCCCGGGGAACGTGCTCGTGCCCAACCCGCTGCCCCGCGACCTCGAGGCCCGGGCGGGCCGCCCGCGCCCGACCCGCGGCCGCCGCTACCGCGACCAGGTGGCGGAGTTCGAACGCGAGCTGCTGCAAGCGGCGCTCGACCGTGCCGGCGGCAACAAGAGCCGGGCTGCGCGCGATCTCGGGTTGACCGAACAAACGCTTCGATACCGGCTGCAGCGCATGGCCAGCGGTGTTCGCAAAAATCGGCGAATTCGCAAAACTTCACGCTGAGCATTTAATGCGTTGATGGACATCGGTTAGTGAGCTAGGCTCCGACCGTGTTCGCCGAAATCTGCGATTCCCGAGCGCCGTGGGGCGCGTCGGAAGTCCTTCCGGGCAACTGTCCAGCATGTTGCCCGGCAACGAATTGCGTCGATATCTCTGACCGCCGCGAGCCGTGGCACGAGTCTGGCCTTGGGTCTGGTCGTTCCCAGAACGGGATGACCAACGCCCTGGAGGCCGACCATGAAGCTCGTGCGTATCGCTGTTCTCACCGTCGTCGCCCTGCTCACCCTCACCAGCCTGTCCGGGATGTTCGCGGCGGCCAACGCGCAGTCCCAGGACGCCCCGACCGCCGTCGGCAGGGTGCAGCAGGTGAACCCCGACCTCGAGCCGGCGGTGCCGACCGCGAGCTTCGAGTTGCGCACCCTCGCGGCGCTCGCTGCGAGCCTGCCCGCGGACTGCCTGCCCGGGTGGGCGTCGATCGTCCCGTTCACGAACGCTTTCGCGGTGCGTCCTGCGGTGCTTCCGGGGGAGCGCCGGGGCGCGTCGAACTTCGCGGTGAACCGGCGGCCGATTTCGGGCGTGCGGTGAAACGCGAGTACGACGAGCGGGGAGCCGAGTCGCGGCTCCCCGCACCGCTGCTTCGGCGGCAGCGCCTCAGCCGGGCGAACGTGCTCGTGCTGGGCGGGTCGCCGGCGAGGCGCCTGGACCTCGCACGCCGCGTTCACGACCAGGGCCCGTTCGCGCACGAGCGTTTCTGCGCATTCGACTGCACGCGTGACGAGGCGCAGCTGGCGCGCACGCTCGAGGGGTGGCTGATCGAGGACGGCCGGCCGCTCGCGGCGACGGGCGACCGCAGGGGGACGACCTGCGGCGTCGTCTACCTGGAGTCCGTCTCACAACTCTCCGAGACCACGCAGCGGCTGTTGCTGATCGTCGCGCACCGCCTGCAGGGGCACCCGAGCGAACCCGGCCACTACGGCCCCGTGCGGCTCATGGCGGGCGAGCGCTCGGATCCCGTCCTCGCCGAGGGCGCCACGCCACTCGTGCGCTCGCTCGTGGACCACCTCGACAAGATCCGGATCGACGCCGGCCGTGCGCGGGTGCGCGGGGCGGCCTGAACCATGAACCCCCTCGGGATGGATCCGATGCATGGCTCCGAAGTCTTCGACCTGCTCGACGAGGGCGTGATCGTGCACGCGCCCGACGGCACCGTCCTCAGCTGCAGCGCGGGAGCGGAGCGCATCCTCGGCATGCCGGCCAACCAGCTCGCGGGTCGCCGGGGCCTCTTCAGTTCGCTCGAAGCCGTGAGCGAGGGGGGTACGTTGCTCACCCCGGATTCCGAGCCCGCGCGCGAGGCGCTCCGCACGCGCCGCCCGACGCTCGCGCGCCGGCTGCGCATTCGCCGCCCGGACGGCGGGCCCGCCTGGCTGCAGGTGCGCGCCACGCCCATGACCGCCCCGCGCGCCGCCGTCGACGGCGGCCGGGTGGCGGCGGGTGCGCTCACGTTCGTGCAGGACCTGGGCGAGCAGGCCATGCTCGAGCAGCAGCTGCAGGGTGCGGTGCCCGAGGACGCGTTCGGTCGCATCGCGGGCAGCGTGGCGCACGACTTCAATCACTTCCTCACCGTGATCCTCGGCCACGCGGAACTGCTCTACGACGCGCTCCCGGCCGACAGCGGGATGCGCGAGAACGCCTCGCAGGTGCGCGAAGCGGCGGTGCTCGCGACGGGGCTCACGCGCGAGCTGATCGACTTCAGCCGGCGCCAGCAGCCCGCCTCCGATCGGGTCGACCTCGCGCCGACGCTCGCGGCGATGCAGCCGATGCTCGCACGGCTGCTCGGCCCGAACGTCCGCCTCCGGCTCGCGCTGGACCCGGGCCTGCCGCCGGTCCGCGCCAACGCCCCGCAACTCGAGCGCGTGATCCTGAACCTCGCGCTCAACGCGCGCGACGCGATGCGCGATCGCGGCGAGCTGCGCATCGAGATGCGGATGGTCGACCTCGACACCGCTTTCGTGCGCCGGAACCCGGGTTCGCAGGTGGGGACGTTCGTGCGCATCGGCGTGCGGGACGACGGCGTGGGCATGGACGCCGCCACGCGTGCGCGCCTGTTCGAGCCGTTCTTCACGACCAAGCCGCAGGGGCAGGGCACCGGGCTGGGACTGACGGCGGTGTACGGGATCGTGAAGCAGTTCGGCGGCTACATCGGCGTCGAGAGCGCGCCGGGAAACGGCACCGAGTTCCGCATCGACCTGCCGCTCTACGACGCCGACGCGCGCGAGTCGGCGACCGGCCAGGCGGGCCGCCGGCGCCGCCGCGCCCCCGAGGCGCACGACGAGGAGCCCGGCGCCCGCGCGTCCTGATCGCGGGCCGCGCGGCGGCCGCGAGCCTCCGGGTGCGGCCGCGGCGCGGGGCCTCAAGCCCCGCGCGCCCGCGCCGAGACTCCTCGTCACGGCGATCGCCCAGGGACGGCCATCTGCACCGCCGGTCCCGAACGCAGGAGGTCCGCGTGACCCCGCCGATCCCCGCCACCTCGTCGGCCCGCCTGGGGCTCCAGTGGAGCCTCGACCGCTTCGCGCGGGCCGCCTCGCGCATCGCCCGCGCCGGGCTCGCGGACCCGCTCGCGGCGCCCGCGCCCGGAGCGGCCCCGCCCGCCGGGGCGGCGGCTCCGGCCGATGCGCGGGACGACGTCGACCTCGCCGGCTCCATGGTCGACGTCCTGCTCGCGCAGCGCGCCTTCGCGGCGAACCTGCGCGTACTCGAAGCGGCCGGCGACATGGCGCGCGAGGCCACGCGGCTCGGGCGGCGGGGCACGGGCGACTGAGCGCCGCCCGCGCCGGGCGCACGACGGGCCGGGGACGCGCGTCCCCGGCCCGCTCGATTCCACCCGCGCCGGAGGCGCGGGCTCAGTTCTGGATCTTGACGCCGCCCGGCAGCGCCCCGGGGTTCAGCACCTTCAACTCGACGCGGCGGTTCTCGCGCAACTCGGCGGCGGTGCGCTCCCGGTTGAGCGGCTGCGTCTCGCCGTAGCCGCGGGCCGTGAGGTTCGCCGCGCGCAGCGAGTAGTGCGCGAGCAGGTAGCTCCGCACGGCCTCGGCGCGGGCCTGGGAAAGGCGCAGGTTCGCCGCCGCCGCGCCGCGCGTGTCGGTGTGGCCGCCGATCTCGACCTGGAGCTCCGGGTATTTCGCGAGCGCCTCACCGGCCTCGTCGAGGATCCGCTGCGACTCGGGCAACAGCTTCGCGCTGTTCGTCTCGAACAGCACGTTCTCGAGCCGCACCGTGCCGGTCTCGACGAGCTTGCGCTCGACCTCGGACCTGGGCGCCGGCGGCGGGGGCGCGGGGGCCGGAGGCGCGGGCTTCGCCGGCTCGGTCCGCGCGGGCTCGGGCGCCGTCCTGGCCGGGGCTGCGGTCGCCGTCTGGCTCTCGGAGCAGCCCTGCTTGTTCACCTTCTCGCCCTTCGGCGTGTTCGGGCACAGGTCGAGCTGGTCGCAGACGCCGTCCTGGTCGGAGTCGGTCGAGCATCCCCACTCGTTCACCGTGCAACCCTTGGGCGTGCCGGGGCAGTAGTCGACGCGATCCCAGACCCCGTCGCCGTCGTAGTCCACCGCCGGCCACTGGAAGCAGGGCGCCATCGGGTCGACCTTGTTGAGCGTCTTCGGCTGCGTCTCGGCCGCGGCGACACCCGCCGCGAGGACCGACACCGTCGCGAGCAGCGACAACGTCATCGTGAACGATCGCTTCATCGGGAACAGCCTCCGTTCGTCAGAGGGTTGGCGAATGGGGACACGGAGCTCTCGTGGGCGGGCCACAGACTAGCCCCCCGTATACCAAATGACACGGGCGTTCGCACCGCGTTCTCCCGCCGACCGGACGCGGCTCCCTCCGTTCGCGCGATTCCGGCCCCGGGCCGGCGGCGCTATTCGCGGCCGAGGAAGAGGAATCCCGCCGCGACGATGAGCGCCGCCCCCGCGAGCCGCGGGACCAGCCGCTCCTCGCGGAAGAGCCGGCCGCCGAAGAGCGTCGCGTAGACGATCGAAGTCCGCTTCACGGCGAGCACGAGGGCCACCGGGCCCGCCTGCGTCGCGAGCAGCTGCAGCCAGCGGTAGCCGAGCGTGAGGAGCGCGATGGCCACGAGCAACGGCCACGTGTCCCGCAACGCCGCGGCGAGGCCCGCGGCGGGCCGCCGCCGCACCACGAGCAGGGCACCGAAGACCGCCACGTAGACGACGTGCTGGTGGAACAGCACGAGCGCGGGCGGAACGCGCGCGCCGGCGAGCAGCCAGCGGTCGCCCACCGCCGAGAGCGCGAACAGGAGCAGCGCCGCGCCCATGTACCGATGGCGACCCGACGCGAACAGCGCCGCGAACGGCCCCAGCACGCCCGCGTCGCGCCGCGCCTCGAGCAGCCACGCGCCCGCGACCACGAGGCCGAGGCCGGCCCACTCGGCGCCCGCCAGCGACTCGCCGAGAAGCGCCTGCGCGAGCAGCGCGGTGACGACCGGGGTCAGCCCGAGCAGCGGCAGCGCGTTGCTGATCGGGTTGCGCTCGAGCGCGAGCATGACGCACAGGAACGCGATCCCGCCGAGCAGGCTCTTGGCGAGCAGCACCGCGAAGGCGCGCGGCGCGAGCGCGCAGACGTCGTGCGTCGCCGGCACCCACAGCGAGAGCGCCAGCGTCGTTCCGGCGAGCAGGAACGAGAACTCGAGCGCCGGCACCCGGAACAGGCAGCGCTTCTGCGCCACGGCGGCCGCCGCCGACAGCGCGGCCGAGCCCGTGGCGAGGACGAGCCAGTTCATCGCGCACCCGGCGAGGCGAACCCGAGCGTGAGCGAGGCCCACGCGCCGCGGCCCGGCTCGAGCGCGGGCGTGCCGCGCAGCGTCGAGAGGTGGAGCCGGTAGGCGCGGTCGAGCGCGTTCGTGACGCCGGCCCCCAGCCGTGCGCGGGCGCCGGCGGCGTGCCAGGCGCGGCTCGCGAACGACGCGCCCCACACGCTCCAGCCCGCGGTCGCCGTCTCGCCGGGCCCGGGATTGCCCTGGGCGTGCGCGGCGGCCGCGTCGATCCGGATCGTCCCCGCGGCGGGCAGTTCGAACGCGAGACCCGCGTGGCCCGAGAGCGGGGCGACCTGCGCGAGGTTGCGGTGCGCGCCCGCGTCCTCGCCGCGCACGTACGCGAGCGCCGCCGAGAGCACGACCCGCCGGTGCGGCGCGTGCTCGGCGGAGAGCTCGAAGCCGTACGTGCGCGCCCGGCCGAGGTTCGCCTTGAGCGTGGCGGGCCGGCCCTCCCACGTGCCGGGCGTATCGGCCACGAGGTCGCGCAGGCGGGTGCCGAAGACGTCCGCGCGGACGCGCGTGCGGCGGCCCTCGAGCCGGGTCCCCACGTCGAGGGACAACCCGCGCTCCGGCGCGAGCGCGGGGTTGCCGAGCCGCACGAGCGAGCCCAGGTCCAGGTACTGGAAGCGCTCCTCGAGCGACGGCGCGCGGAACGCGGTCGCGAGCTGCGCCGAGGCCGACCACGCGGGCGTGAGTGTGACGTGCGCGCCGGTGCTGGCGCTCCACGACGCGTCGTGCGCGGTACCCGCCGGCCAGAGCAGGAACTGCCCCGGCACGGGAGCGAGGGCGGTGCCGTCGTCGATCACGTAGTCGGGCTGCAGCGCCGGCTCGTTGCGCACGCGCCCCAGGTCGCCGCGCACACCGGTCACGACGCGCACGCGCTCGCCCGCCGAGGCCCACTCGTGGCGCAGCCACAGGCCCGCGCTGCGGTACGACGCCGGCGGCACCGGTCGCTCGCCGATCACCTGCGCGCCCGCGGCGGGTCGGCGCTCGCGGCGACTGTCGAGCGCGCGCCGCCACGCGTCCACGCCCGCCAGCAGCACGTGCCGCCGGGCGGGCCGCACGCGCGCCTCGAGCTGCGCCCCGGTCACCGTGTGCACGGCATGCGGCGTGACCCGCGCCGACGGGAGGCGCAGCTCGACCTCGCGCGTGATCACCTGGCGCGACGCGCGCACGGCGAGCAGCGGCACGCGCGCCCACGCGTTCGGCACCCGGTACTCGAGCCCGAAGCGCTCGCGCGCGGCGCGCGTGTAGCGCGCTTCGGCCGTCGCCGCGAACGGGCTGCCGCCCGGGATGCCCGCGTCGCGGGCCGCGACGCGCTGCCAGCTCGCGAGCAGCGTCTGCTCGCCACGCGGGCGCAGCGCCTCGATG
>CAZIXL010000059.1:0-9880 GCA_964542885.1 uncultured bacterium | reverse complement strand
CAGCACCGGCGCGCCGCCCGCGAGCCGCCCGCCCTCCTCGACGCACGCCACGCGCACCTCGGTGCCGGGCCGCACGGCGGCGAACGCCTCCCACACCTCGGGGCGGTGCGCCGGCGAGGCGGACGGGTCCGCCGCCAGCAGGTCCCGCCATCCGCCGGGAGCGCGGTCCGCCCAGGTCGGCTCCATCCCGTCAGCGCAGCACGACGACGCGGGCCTTCCCCTCGTGGCCGCCGCCGCGGGCGAGAACGAAGTAGACGCCCGGGCGCACGCGCCCGCCGTCCATGTCGCGGCCGTCCCACACCACGTGCCCGTTCCCGCCCGTCGCGAAGCGGTGCACGAGGCGCCCGTTCAGGTCGTAGATCTCGCCCGTGTAGGCGGTGGCGTTCCCGCTCATGCGCAGGTCGAGCCCGATCGCGGGGAACGCGGCCGGGTTCGGGTACACCGTCACTCGCAGCGCGGCGATCGCGGGCGGCGGCGGCGGCGTGTAGCCCGGATCGAAGCGCGTGAGGCCGCCGCGCGAGGCGAACCACACGACGCCCGTCGCCGGGTCCACCGCGATCGCGCGCACCTCGTCGTTCAGCAGCGCCGAGTTCGTGCTCTTGTAGTCCGCGTAGCCACCGCCGGGGTTGTAGCGCCGCACGCCGTCGACGGAGGCCACCCACGCCGTGCCGTCGGGCGAAACGGCGAGCGGGTGCACGGCGCCCAGCGGCGCGGGGGCGCCGGGCAGGTCGAGCGTCGAGGACAGGTTGCCGGTACGCGCGCTGCGGCGCTCGAGGTTCGAGGTCGTGAGCACCCAGAGCGTGTCGCCGTGCAGCACCATGCCGAAGATGTCCGAGTTGCCCGTGCCGGGGATGGCGGTGAAGCTCGGCAGTTGCGTCCGCCTGGCCGCGGGGATCGTCGCGTAGGCGATGCCCTTGCCCGCCACGCCGGCCCAGATCCGGTTCGACGCGTCGTCGACCGCGATCGCGCGCACCTGGTCGTCGGGCAGTCCCGTGCCGGCGCCCTTCCAGTTGTTCACGAGCGTGCCGTCGGGCCCGTAGACGTCGATGCCGACCGGCGGCCGGGAGCCGCGGTCCCACGTGTCGCCGCCCAGGTAGACGTAGCCGCTGTCGTCCACGTCGGACGACCACATCGCGGTGCGGTTGAGGTACGTGTTCACGAGCGAATCGGGCGCCGTCGCCGGGTAGACGATCCGGTCCACGTGCGGCGGCTGGGCGGAGTCGTCCAGGCGCTCGACCGCGACGCCCCAGAACGCGAACCACTTCCGACCCTGGCGGTCCACCTGGAGCGTGAACGCCGCGGCGGGATTGATGAACGACGTGTCCTGCGCGCCGCCGCAGCAGCCGGTGGGCCAGTTGCGCCAGCTCGAGCCGTCGAAGCGGGAAACGCCACGGCCGTTCGAGTTGACCCACACGCGCGTGCCGTCGACCGCGACGTTCTGCAGGTTGTTGTCCACCGGCCCGGGCAGCGTCTTCGTGGCCCACGGTGCGCCCTGCACGAGCAGCTGGCCCGAACGCATCGCGAAGTAGGTGCCCGCGGGACCCGGCCCGAACTCCGTCTCGCCCGGGAACGCCTGCGTGGCCCCGGGCGAACCGGTGACGAGCGTCCAGGCCGAGCCGGTCCAGCGGCGCAAGCCGCCCGCGGTCGAGCAGGTGACGACGTCCCAGTCGTCGCGCAGCTGCCGGGCGGGCGACGGCCCGTCCAGGACCCACGCGGCCGACCCCGCGTTCCAGCGGTAGAGCAGCGTGTCGACGAGCGCGAAGACCACGCTCCCGTCGGTGGCGAGCGCGTGCACCTCGCGGCTGGCCGGCAGCCCCGTGGCGAGTTCGCTCCAGTTCGCGAGGTTCTCGGAGCGGCGCGCCACGAAGGCGCCGTCGCCGGTGCCGACGATGACCGAATCGCCCAGCACGACGACGCCGTTGACGACGTTGCTGCGGAACGGCGACGGCGTCCCGATGTCCGGCACCGAGCCGGCGACCTGGGTGCCGTCCCACAGCGCGAGCCCGCCGCGCGTGCCGATCCACACCGAGTCGCCCGTCGCGCGCAGGACGTTGACCGTGTCCGAGGGCAGGCCGTCGAACGCGTTCACCAGGTCCCACGTCGCGCCGTCGGCCGACATGCGGCTGGCGCCCTTGCCCTCGGTCCCCGCCCACAGGCGGCCCGAGCGGTCGAAGGCGAGCGAGAGGACCGAGTTGCTGGCCAGCCCGCCGGGTTCGCGCGTCACCAGCTCGAAGCGGTCCTCCGAGCGCAGGTAGCGGACCAGGCCGCCTTCGCTCGTGGCGATCCACACGGTGTCGGCGAGCGCGAGGATGTCGTTGCAGGTCTGGATGCGCACGTAATTGGTCCACGCACCCGAGGCCCGGGCGGCGCGCGGCGCGAGCAGCAGCGCGGCGAGCAGGAGCAGGGGGCCGAGTCGGCGGATCATGTCGGGTTACTCCAGGCGGCCCAGGAGGTCGAGGAAACGGAGGCGCCAGACCAGGCCGGCCGCCTCCCAGATGATCTTGCGGCTCATCTTGGACACGCCGGCGCGGCGGTCCACGAACAGGATGGGGATCTCCCTGATCCGGAACCCGCGCTTCCAGCAGCGGAACGACATCTCGATCTGGAACGAATAGCCCTCCGACTTCACGCGGTCGAGGCGGATGCCCTCGAGCGCGCGGCGGCGGAAGCACTTGAAGCCGCCGGTCGAGTCGGCGAGCGGCAGCCCCGTGACGAGGCGGGTGTAGACGTTCGCCGAGTACGACAGGATGAGCCGGCTGAGCGGCCAGTTCACCACGGTGACGCCGTTCAGGTAGCGGCTGCCGAGCACGATGTCGGCGTCCTGCGCCGCGTGCAGGAACTCGCCGATCGCATCGGGGTCGTGCGAGAAGTCGGCGTCCATCTCGAACACGTACTCGGCGCCGTGCTGCAGCGCGTAGCGGAAGCCGTCGCGGTACGCCGAGCCCAGGCCCAGCTTGCCGGGCCGCTTCAGCAGGTGCACGCGATCGGACTTCGCCTGCCACGCCTCGACCAGCGCCGCGGTGCCGTCCGGCGAGTGGTCGTCCACGACCAGCACGTCCAGCCCGTGCGGCAACGCCAGGAGCTTCTCGAGCATGGGCTCGATGTTCTCGCGCTCGTTGTACGTCGGGATGATGACGAGCTTCTCCATCAGGCGGCCTCCGCCACTTCGGGGGCGGGCCGGCGTCGCCGGTCCGCCAGCCACCCGGCGAGCAGCAGCGCCAGCGCCACGATCGCGCTGCCGAGCGAGAGCCACAGCCCGTGCACGATGCTGGGCGATTCGAACTTGAAGACCACGTCGTGCCGGCCCGCCGGCACCACCACCGCGCGCAGCGCGTGGTCGGCGCGCAGCATCTCGGCCGGCCTGCCGTCGACCGTCACCTTCCAGTCGGGGTACCACAGGTCCGCGAGGCGCAGGATCCCCTGCCCCGGCGTGTCCACGGTGACGTCCACTTCCTGCAGCGCGTACTTCGTGATCGTCGCGGTGGCCCCGTTCACCGGTCCGAGCGTGACGCCGGGGTCCTGCGCGAGCCACGTGTACTCGGACGGATCGTGGTGCCCGGCGCGGATCGAATCGATGTCGGCGAAGCCGGTGTCGGGCACGACGCCGTAGGCGCCCACGACGGTGGCGCGCGGCAGCGCGAGGAGGTTTTCGTAGATCGCGCCCGAGCCGGTGTGCACGAGCTGCAGGAACGGCGGCGTGCGCTGCGGGTCGAGCGGCTGGTCGAGCACCAGGTACTTCACGTTGAGCAGCCGCCAGAAGCGCGGGTCCGAGTCCGCCTGCGCGTCGAGCAGGTCCTGCACGAGGCGCGGCTTGGCGGCATGCATGCCGCCGAGCGTCGCGATGCCGAAGCCCGCGAGCCGGTTCGGCTGCCGCTCGTACGGCGCCAGCACGCGGAAGGAGCCCTGCGGCCCGGCCTGCTCGAGGAACTCGACCACGTCGTCGCGGCCGTAGTCGAGGCTCTTCTCGACCGGGTTGCCGATGACGGGCTCCATCAGCTGGCCGCCCACGGGCCACAGGCTGAACACCAGCGCGCCCAGCACGAGCACGCTCCCGAGGGAGTGCCCGAGCCGGCCGCGGCGCACGAGCCAGGCGATCGCGACGACCGCGAGCCCCGTGAACGCCATGCGCGACAGGTCGCTCGCGCACGCCGTGACCGCCGCGTCGGCCTGCGCCAGCGAGAACGGCTGCTTGTGCGCCATCGCCGCCGAGACGTAGGCGCCGTGCAGCGCCTCGCGCCCGAACAGCGAGACGAGCGCCGTGACGCCGAGCAGCGCACCGAGCACGAGCAGCAGCCGACCGAGCGCACCCTTCGGCTTCGCCGTCCCGTCGTCCTCGACCACCGCGCTCCACCCCCACGCCGCGCCGAGCGCGATCGCGAGGTGGACGAGCAGGATGACCATCACCGGCACGCGGAACTTGTTGAACTGCGGCAGGTGGTCGTACAGGAACCCGTAGAGCGGGAAGTGGCTGCCGAACGAGACGAGCAGCGCGAACACGCCGAGCAGCACGGCCCATACGCGCGCCGCCCCGCCGCCGCGCGCGAACGCGAGGACCGCGAGCAGCACCGCGACGATGCCGACGTAGGCGTTCGGGTAGTCCGTGAACGGCATCGCGCCCCAGTAGGTGGCGCCGCCGAAGCCGACCCAGTTGGGCACGACCAGCGCACCCAGTTCGTAGGGCGCCATCGACCACCCGGTCGCGTACGCGATGCCGACGCCGCCCGAGGCGTCGCCGCTGCCCCGGATCGAGTACTGCGCGTAGTCCTTGAGCGGCACGTTGTAGAAGCCCGCGAGGCCGAACGCGAGCGCCGCCGCCGCGCCGAGGCCGACGGCGCGCAGGGCGCGCGGCACGAGCTGGCCCGGCTCGCGCAGCGCAGCGACCACGTCGACCACCGCGAGCAGTCCCACCGCCATCCACGTGTACACGCACACCTGCAGGTGGCCGCGGAGGAACTGGAAGCCCCCGGCGAGCGCCAGCCAGCCGAGCGCCGACAGCGAGCCGCGCCGCAGCCAGCGCGAGGCGAGCCAGACCATGAGCGGCAGGTACGCCGAGTCCACGAGCTGGCTGCCGTGCCCGTGCGAGCCCACCGCGATCAGGTTCGGCACGAACGCGAACGTGACCGCGCCGAGCAGCGCGCCCTCGGCCCTGGCCCCCCACTCGCGCGCGAGCAGGAAGAGGAACAGCCCGCCGAGGAAGTAGTAGAGCAGCATCCACGTCAGGTCCGGCAGCGGCAGCACCTTCTGCAGCAGCGCCAGCGGCCAGTCCGGCGGGTAGATGAGCGGGTTGTACGCGCCGCTCGCGAACGACGGCATGCCGAGGAACACGTACGGGTTCCAGAGCGGGTACACGTGGTCGTGCCACAGCGACTGTTCGCCGATGCGCACGAACCCGGCGGGCATGGTCGCGTCGGGCGAGACGAACGTCTTGCCGCCGAGCGAGACCTCGTGGAAGAAGAGGATCGTGAGCAGCGCCAGCACCACGGCCGCCCACGACGCGGTCAGCGCCAGCGGACGGTGCGGCTTCGTCTCACGCTTCGGTGCGGCTTTCTCTTTCGCCATGCTCCCGCCCGGGGAAGGGGTTCACGCGGCCGGCAGCCGCGCCTCGATCTCGTGCACCATGCGCGTCGCCAGCACGTCCCAGTCGTGCGGCCGCGCCAGCTCGCGTCGTCGCGCCGGGTCGGCGGGCGCGTCGAGGGCCCGCCCGAGGGCGCGGGTGATGTCTTCGGTCGTGGTAGCGAAGAGGAGGTCGGGTGGGCTTTCCTGCAGGTCGAGGACGGGCGTCGTGATCACCGGCAGCCCGGCGGCCAGGTACTGGTAGACCTTGTTGGGATTGATGCCCTGGACGAACGGGTCGGCGGCGCGGAACGGGATCACGCCCACGTCGAGCGCCTGCATGTACGCGGGCACCTCGGCGTAGGGCCGCGGGCCCAGCACCGCGACGCCTTCGCGGCGCCCGAAATCGGCCACCGCCGCGTCCGTCGCGGGCGAACCCGGTCCTATGAGTACCACCGTGCCCCCCCGGCGGTTCCGGCGCAGGGCCTCGAGCAGCCCGAAATCGAGGAAGTGCGACAGCAGGCCGACGTACCCGATGAGCGGCCGGGGCAGCGCCGCGAGATCGGCCGGAGCCGGGCGGGGCGCCTCGAAATGCGCCATCTCGACGCCGTTCCCGAGCAGGATCAAGGGACGATCGGTCTCCCCGGCCAGTTGCCGGCGGTAGTACTCCGAAACCACGAACACGGCCCGGGCCTGCCGGACCGTGCGGCGCCAGTACCCATGGGCCCACGGCGGGCTCGTGGAGAACTGAAAGGGGCTGTCGTTGAAGTCGTAAAGTACCAGCTTGGCCGACAGCCGCGAAAGCGCTCCGGGACAGTAGATGTTGGAGCAGAGCACGACCGGGCGGGGGTCCACCCCCAGCCGCCGCAGGACGTGCCCCAGGTGGAGTTCGGCCGCCAGTTCGATCGCCGCCCGGCCGGGCCCCGAGGCCGCGACCCGGTTGTACGCGCCGCTCTGCGTGCCGGGCTTGAGGAAGGGGACGGTGAAGTAGGTGACGTTCCCCTCGCGCCGGGGCTTCCAGGGGTCGTCGCCCCCGAACGCCGGCGGCTGCGCGAAGAAGACGCGCCAGGGGGACGGGAAGCGCGAGAGCAGGAACTGCTTCCGGGTCCGGAAATAGCCCCAGCGCACCTCGGAGAGCACGAGCAGGTCCACGCGGCCGGCCGTCCTCCCTACTCCGCCGCCGCGGCGCGCTCGAGCAGGGTTTCCTGCTCGACCCACGAGCGGTGCCCGCCGGCGTGGAGCCCGACCTCGACCGGACGCGACAGCACGCGCGGGTCGCGCGCGACGAAGCGCTGCGACCACGCCTCGAGGCTCAGCCAGCGCCAGACCTGGAGCCCGATCGCGCGACGACCGTCGAAGTAGGCGTCGAGCTGTTCGCGCACCGCCGCGGGCGCGACCCAGTCCTGGACCGGTCCCGGGCGCGACAGCCGCCGGCGCACGTCGGCGGCGTAGCGGCCGCGCAGCCAGTGGTCCGACGGCGTCTCGAAGCCCATCTTGTCGCGGCGGGCCAGCACGCTCGCCGGCACGCGGTCGCCGAGCGCTCGGCGCACGATCGCCTTGGTCGTCGTGCCCTCCAGCTTCTGCTCGTCGGGCAGCGCGAACGCGAACTCGACGATGCGCCAGTCGAGGAACGGCAGGCGCGTCTCGATCGAGAACGCCATCGAGTTGCGGTCCTCGTAGCGCAGCAGGCTCGGAAGCTGGCGGCGGAACGTGTCGAACGCGAGCTGGCGCCAGACCCACGAGCGATCGGCGCCGGGCAGCTCCGGCGTGCTGCCGGGCACGGCGGCGAGCGCGCGCGAGAGCACGCGGTCCTTGCCCTGCCCGAAGCGCGCGCGCAGCGCGCCGACGAGCGGCGCGGGCAGGCAGGGCTCGAGCGTGTGCAGCAGCGCGGTGCCGAGCCCGAGCCGGTCGGTGACGTTGCCCCACAGGCGCGCGAACGCGCCCCAGCGCCCGGCGATCGCGAGGTCACGCAGCCGCGCCGGCAGGTAGCGGAAGTAGCCCGCGAACAGCTCGTCGCCGCCCTGGCCGTCGAGGAGCACCTTGAGGCCGGCCGAGCGCGCGAGCTGCATCACCTTCCATTGCGAGTAGACGCCGGGCCCCGCGGTGGGCTCGTCCTGCCCCATCGCCATGGCGTCGAACACGTCCCAGAAGTCCGAGCCGTCGGGCACGACGAGGTGGCTCTTCGCGCCGCTCGCCTCGGCGGCGGCGCGCATCCACGGGCGCTCGTCGTAGGCCGGGCCCTCGTCGTAGGCGCACGAGAACGCGTGCAACCCGTGGTTCGCGAGCCGCCCGGCGGTCGTCACGACGGCGCTCGAGTCGAGCCCGCCCGAGAGGCACGTCCCCACCTCGACGTCGGCGCGCAGGCGCAACCGGACCGAGTCGGTGAACAGCTCGGCCAGCTCGCGCGTCCACGCCTCCGGGTCGCCCTGCGCGTGGGCGCGCGGGCGGATCTCCCACCACGCGCGCATGCGCACGCCGTCGGTGCCGACGGTCAGCGCGTGCCCGGCCGGCAGCTGGCGCACCCCCGCGAAGAACGTGTGCGTCTCGTGGTCCACCCAGTCGAGCGCGAGCAGGTCGCGCACCGCCTCGAGGCGCGGCACGATGCGGCCCGCCTGCGTGAGCACGAGCGCGCGCGGCTCCGACGCGAACGCGAACGCGCGCCCGTCCCACTGGAAGTAGAACGGCTTGATCCCGAGCCGGTCGCGCGCGCAGAAGAGCGCGCCGCGGTCCGCGTCCCACAGGGCGAACGCGAACATGCCGTTGAAGTGCCGCAGGCAGTCCTCGCCCCACTGGTCGTAGGCGGCGAGGATCACCTCGGTGTCGGACGTGCCGGTGAACGTCGCGCCCAGCGTCTCGAGCTCGGCGCGCAGCTCGACGAAGTTGTAGATCTCGCCGTTGTAGGTGATCCAGCGCCTGCCCTCGAGCGCCGACATCGGCTGGTGCCCCGTCGGCCGCAGGTCCACGATCGCGAGCCGCCGGTGCAGGAGCCCGACGTGCCAGGTCGCGTCGCGGCCCGCGCCGCGCGCGCGCGCCGGCGCGCGCGGCAGCGGCGCGCGGAACACCTCGGCCGGCGTGTCGGGCCCGCCGTGCGTCTGCCACGCGCCCCGGAACGCGTCGATCAGCACCAGCCCTTCGTCGTCGGGCCCGCGGTGGCGCAGCACCGAAGCCATCGCGCGCAGCCGGCCGAGGTCCGCCCGGCCGTGGGGATCGAAGAGTCCGGCGATTCCGCACATCGTCATGCCCCTCCGGCCCGGCCGTCCGCGGCGCCCGCGCGGCCGTGCCGCACCGCACCGCGGTCCTTCCACCCCTCGAACACCGCGAGCAGCGCCGCGAACGCCACCAGGGCGCCCGCCCGCACCAGCCACCCGCGCGTACCCACCGGCGCCCAGCGCACCGCCGCGAGCCCCAGCCCGATCGCGGCCGCGAACAGCACCGCCAGGCGCGCGCCGCGGTAGGGCAGCGGGCGCACCCGCTGCGCGACCACGTACGCCATCACCGTCGACGACACGTGCGCGGTGCAGGTCGCCATGGCCGCCCCCTCGGCCCCGAAGCGGGGCACCAGCAACTGGTTCGCGACGACCGCGACCACCGCCGCCGCGCCCGCGATGGCGCCCAGCGGCAGCGTGCGGAGCGACAGCGTGAGTCCCAGTGCCGCGACAGAGTAGGCGCCCTGTGCGACCGCGGCAAACGCCAGCCACAGCGCGGGACCGGCGGCCGCCGCGTAGTCCTTCGTGGCCAGCAGGTCCACGAGGGCCGGCGCGAACAGGCCCACCGCGAGCGCCCCGAACGAGGCGATGGCCACGTACAGCGCGAACACGCGCGCGTAGAGCTTCGGCGCGTCGGGGTCGTTCGCCTTCGCGTAGGCGAACGGCCCGAACGCGAGGTTGAACGCCGAGACGCCCATGGTGATCACGGCGAAGAACTTCATCGCCACGCCGTAGATGCCCACGGCCTCGAGCGACGCGGTGCGCTGCAGGGCCTCGCGGTCCACGAAGCCGATCACGGCGTAGGCGATCGACACGGGCACGAGCGGCAGGCCGTAGGCCAGCATGCGGCGCAGGATCGCACCGTCGAACGCGGGCTTCAGGTTGTGCCGGCACAGGAGCAGCCCGAGCGCCGCCGCCCCCGCGTCGCCGAACAGCTTGCCGTAGAGCACGCCGGCGACGCCCAGGTGCTTCCCGAGCACGAACCACAGCGTGAGGCCGCCCACGAGCAGCGTCTGGGTCACGTTGAGCGCGATGAACTTCCACGGCTGGAAAGTGACGCGCAGCACGTCGTTCGCGAACAGCGCGAAGTCGTCCATGTACCGCAGATACCCCTGGATCTT
>CAZIXL010000058.1:489-10064 GCA_964542885.1 uncultured bacterium | reverse complement strand
CGCACGCTGGTGAGCTACGGGCAGACGGCCGGGCAACTCGCGCGGCTCAACGTCCCGGCGCTGCACGACTCGGGCTACACCGGCCAGGGCGTGCTCATCTGCATGCTCGACGAGGGCTTCAACTACTACTACTGGCACGAGGCGACGCGCGACCTCGACGTCGGCGACCGCACCCGCGACTTCGTCGACGGCGACCTGTCGGTGGTCGACACGACGTTCCAGCGCGCCGGCATCCACCAGCACGGCGAGTGGACGCTCAGCGTGATCGGCGGCAACAAGCCCGGGCGGTACGTGGGCCCGGCGTTCGGGGCGCGCTACGCGCTCGCGCGCACCGAGAACTCGGCCAGCGAGAAGCCGATCGAAATGGTGAACTGGGCGATGGGCGCCGAGTGGGCCGACAGCCTCGGGGCCGACGTCATCAGCTCCTCGCTCGGCTACACGTCGTTCCCCGACAGCGCGAACGGCGACTACAGCATCACCTGGCCGATGCTCGACGGGCACACGGCGCTCGTCACGCGCGCGGCCGAGATCGCGGCGAGCCGCGGCATCCTGGTCGTGAACTCGGCCGGTAACGACGGCGCCGCGCCCGGCACGCTGTCCAAGATCAGCGCGCCGAGCGACGCGAACGGCGACAGCGTGCTGTGCATCGCCTCGGTGGACTCGCTCGGCAACCGGGCCAGTTCGTCGTCCAAGGGCCCGACCTACGACTACCCGATCACGCACCGGATCAAGCCGGACCTCGCCGCGCAGGGCGTGAGCGTGCTCATGGCGAACGCGGACGGCAGCCGCACCACCTACACGCGCCTGAGCGGCACGTCGTTCTCGTGCCCGCTGGTGGCCGGGCTCGCGGCGTGCGTGATCCAGGCGCGTCCGGCCTGGACGATGCCGCAGGTGATCCGCGCGCTGCGCACGACCGCGTCCAAGGCCTGGAGCCCCGACACGCTGCTCGGCTACGGCATCCCGAACGGGGCGGCGCTCCTGCAGTACGTGCCCGACACCATGGACGTCCCGCCCGGGGGTCCGCGCCTGTCGTTCTCGGTCGCGGCCGTGAATCCCCTGTCGCCGGACGACTGGCCCGTGCGCATGCAGTTCACCGTCGGGCCCGAGGCGCCGATCGGCATCGAGGGCCACCTGCGCGTGTACGACGTGCGGGGCCGCGTGATCGCGACGCCCTGGAGCGGCCGGCTCGCGCCGGGCTACCCGGTCGTCGCCTCGTGGAACGGGGACACCGGCCACGGCGTGCTGGGGCCGGGCGTCTACTTCCTCGCGTTCGAGACGGGCGGCCGGCGGATCACCCGCCGCATCGTCGCCCTCCGCTGAGCCCCACGACCTCCACCGAGACATCCACCGAAAGGACCCGAACCGGGATGATTCGCCTGCGTCTCGTCGCGCTCGCGTGCGCGACCCTGTCGATCGGCGCGGCGGCGCTCGCGCACGCCACGCCCGAACCCGAGGTCGTCACCCTCCGCAACGGGATGCGCGTGCTGCTCGCGCCCGACTCGGCCGCGATGGCCGTGGACGTGGCCGTCTGGTACCCGGCCGGGACGCGCTGGGAGCCCGCGAACCTCGCCGGCGTCTCGCACCTGGTCACGCGGCTCATGTTCCGCGGCTCGAAGGGCGTTCCCGACGGCGCCCATCGCCGGCAGCTGCAGGAGGAGGGCGGCGTGGTCAACACGACCAACACGCCCGACGGCACGTGCTACTGGGAGACGATCCCGGCCGAGGCCTTGCCGCTCGCGCTGCGGCTCGAGGCCGACCGCATGGCGTCGCTGGCCCCGAGCGCGGCGGCGTTCGCGCAGTCGCGCGCCGATGCCCGCACCGACCGGCGCCTGCGCGCCGAGCCCAGCCCGATCGCGCGCGGCCTCGCGCGGCTGCTGTCGACCGCGTTCGGCGACGACGCCTACGGCCGCTCGCCCTACGGTGAGGACGCGGCGCTGCGGCGCATGACGCTCGCCGAGGTCGAGGCCTGGCGCCGGGCGCACGACGCGCCCGCCGGCGCGCTGCTCACGATCGTCGGGCGCTTCGAGCCGCGGGGCACGCTCGCCTACGTGCGCGCGCTGTTCGAGAGCCTGCCGGCCGGCACCGCGCCGCCGGCGCCGAAGCCGCCCGCACCGCAGGGCGGTGCGCGCCACGGCTGGGACCGCGGGGCGACCCCCGTGCGCCTGCTGTTCGCGGGCTGGCGGGGGCCCGGCGCCTCCGACGCGGACGCCGCGGCGCTGTCGGTGATCGCGGCGCTGCTCGGCGCGCAGGGCTCCGAGTTCGAGAACGCCATGACCACGGACTGGAAGTCGGCGGTGCTCACCGAGGCGGGCCTGCAGTCCTACCGCGACGCGTCGCTGCTGTGGGTCGTGGCCGCGCTCCGGCCGGAGGCCGATTCCTCGTCGACCGAGCGCGTGCTGGTCGACCAGGTCGAGCGGCTCGCCCGCGACCCGATCGACCAGGCCGAGTTCGAGCGCGTGCGGTCGCCGCTCGCGCTCGACGCGCTCTTCGGGGCGCAGCCGGTGCGCGCGCGCGCCGCGCTGCTCGGGCAGGCGGTGTTCGAGGACGGCCACCCGGCGCGCGCCACGGACCGCGCGGCCGCGCTGGAGCGCCTGACGACGGCGGACCTGCAGCGCGTCGCGCAGCGCTGGCTCGTGGAATCCGGGCGCAGCGTCGCCTGGTTCGTGCCCGCAGGGGAGGGTCGCTGACATGTCGCGTGCACGCCTCGCTTCGCCCGCCATCGCTCTCGCCCTCGCCGCGGTCCTCGCCGTCCCGCCGGCGCCGGCCGCCGCCGCCGCGGTCCCGCCCGCGATCCCGGCGCTCCAGCTGCCCGCGCCGGCCACGCAGGTGCTGCCCAACGGCCTGCGCGTCGTCGTCTTCCCCTCGGACGGGCTGCCGATCGTCCAGGCGCAGCTGCTCGTGCCCGCGGGCTCGGCCGAGGAGCCCGATTCGCTGCCGGGCCTCGCGTCGCTCGCCGCGGCGATGGTGCAGCGCGCCTCCGCCTCGCGCACCGCGGACCAGCTCGCCGCGGATCTCGCGGCGGTGGGGGCGACGTTCACGACCAGCGCCCAGCGCGACTACGCGCTGGCCGCCTGCGGCGCCCGCAAGGCGAACTTCGCGGCGGCGCTCGAGATCATGGGCGACGCCGTGCTCGGGCCGCGGCTCGAGGACGCCGACTTCGCGGCCGTCCGCGGGGCGCTGCTCGAACAGATCCGCACCAAGCTGTCGAACGAGGCGGCGTTCGCCGACGACCGCGTGTGGGGCGTCGCCCTCGATCCGCACCCGTACGGGCATCCCGACCGCGGCGACCCGGAGGCGATCTTCGCCGCGAACCTGGACCAGGTGCGCGCGTTCGTGCGCGACCGCTGGCGGCCCGACCGGGCGGTGCTCGCGATCGCCGGCGACGTCTCGCCGGAGCAGGCGTTCGCGGCCGCGAAGGACGTGTTCGGTCGCTGGGCCGGCCGGACCTCGGACGACCGCCCGCGCCCGGCGCCCGCGCCCGCGGCCGGCGTGCACCTGCTGGACCTGCCCGGCAGCCGGGTCGCCGAGGTGCGCGTGGCCGTGCGGGGCCCGGGGCTCGCCTCGCCCGAGATGCCGGCCTGGCTCGTGATGCACGCCGCGCTCGAGGAACACCTCGCGGGCATGCACGCGAGCGTCGCGTTCACGCCGCTGCACGATGCGAGCCTGCTCGTGCTGTCCGAGGGCGGGCCCGCCGACTCCGCCCGCGCGATCACGCACCGGCTGCTCGACGTGCTGAAGGGCTTCGGGACGACGCCGCCGTCGGGCGCGCGCGAACGCACGATCGCCCGGCGCGTGGGCCTGGCCCTGCCGCTCGACCTCGAGACGATCGGCGCGCGGCTGTCGCGCTGGCAGGCCGACGACTTCGCCGGCCTTCCCGACGACGCCGTTTCGAACCTGCGCGCGTCGCTCACGGGCGGCGGGCCCGACCTGGCGCCCGTCGCGAAGGCGCTCGCGGCCCGTCCGGCGGTGCTCGTGGCCGGGCCCGGGGCGCGCCTGCGTCCGCTGCTCGCGCGGCTCGGCGAGGTGACCGACACGCCGCCCAGCGCCTGGCGCGCGAACCATCCCGACACGCTCCCGGCCCCGACGGCCGCCCAGCTCGACGCGGGACGCGCGGCCGTGCAGGCTGCGATCGCCGCGCACGGCGGCGCCGCGCGCCTCGACACGGTGCGCGCGCTCGCGAGCGAAGGGGCGATCGGCATCGAGTCGAACGGCCAGAAGATCGAAGGCCAGTACAGCGTCGTGCGCCTCGAGCCGGAGCGCCTCTCGCAGTCCACGCGGATGCTCACCTTCGAGGTGCGCCAGGTGCTCGACGGTGGCAAGGGCTGGATGGTCTCGCTCGGCGACACGGCGTCGCTCGCGAACGCCGACTCGGCCGAGGTGCGGGCGATGCGCGCGGTCTTCCACAACGACCTCGTCCACCAGCTCCGCGCGGCCTCGGCGCCGGGTGCGCACGCGGCGCTGCGCGGGCGCGAGACGATTCGCGACGACGACTGCGACCTGGTGGATTTCGAGGGCTTCGACGGCCAGCCGGTGCGGCTCGCGATCGACCGGGCGACGCACCGGGTCGTCGCGGTGGACGCCGGCCTGGGCGGGGACCGGCACTGGCACGACCGGCGGCTCTTCTCGGAATGGAAGACCGCGGCGGGGCTGGTCCTGCCGGCGTTCGAGGAGCGGCTGATCGACGGCAACCGCGTCAACTACTTCCGCGCCACGTCGTTGACCGTGAACGCCCCGCTGGACTCCACGCTCTTCCACAAGCCCACCATCGTTCGCGGCCAGATCATCCCGGGAAAGTGATTCCGGGGCGCTGAAACAGCGGCGAAACAGGGGCCTGACTTTCGCGGCCGGTGGCTTGTGACGCCACCGGCCGCTCGCTATTCTCGGCGCGATTTTCCCCTTCCGACACGGAGGTTTCACCCCATGAGCACCACCGAGAACCCGGCGGCCGTCACGAACGGCCTCGATCAGGATACGAACCAGAAGTACGTCTACTTCTTCGGCGACGGGGCGGCCGAGGGCAACGGCGGCATGAAGGACGTGCTCGGCGGCAAGGGCGCGGGCCTCGCCGAGATGACCAACGCCGGCGTGCCGGTGCCGCCCGGCTTCACGATCACGACCGCGGTGTGCCGCTGGTACTACGCGCACGGCAGGTCGCTGCCGTCGGTCTTCCAGGGACAGCAGGACGGCGCCCTCGCGAAGCTCGAGTCCACGTTCGGCGCGAAGCTCGGCGACGCGGACGATCCGCTGCTCGTGTCGGTCCGTTCGGGCGCCAAGTTCTCGATGCCCGGCATGATGGACACGATCCTCAACCTGGGCCTCAACGATCGCTCGGTCGAGGGCCTGTCGCGCAAGACGGGCAACACGCGCTTCGCGTGGGACTGCTACCGGCGCTTCATCCAGATGTTCGCGTCGGTCGTGATGGACTTCGAGAAGAACGAGTTCGAGCACCTCATCGAGGCGCTCAAGCACAAGCGCAAGGTCAAGCTCGACACCGAGCTGACGGCGGCGGACCTGCAGCAGCTGACGCTCGACTTCAAGCGCCACGTCCGCAAGCGCGCGAACCGCGACTTCCCGCAGGACCCGCTCGAGCAGCTCGCGATGGCGCGCGACGCCGTGTTCCGTTCGTGGAACAACGACCGCGCGATCTACTACCGCAAGCAGAACGGCATCCCCGACGACATCGGCACCGCGGTGAACGTGCAGGCGATGGTGTTCGGCAACATGGGCGACACGTCCGGGACGGGCGTGGGCTTCACGCGCAACCCGTCCACCGGCGAGCACCACTTCTACGGCGAGTACCTCACGAACGCGCAGGGCGAGGACGTCGTCGCCGGCGTGCGCACGCCGCACCCGATCGCCGACCTCGAGAAGGAGATGCCCCAGGTCTACGCGCAGCTGCGCGAGATCACGACGCGGCTCGAGCAGCACTACCGCGACGTGCAGGACTTCGAGTTCACGATCCAGGAGGGCCGGCTGTTCCTCCTGCAGACGCGCAACGGCAAGCGCACCGCGCAGGCCGCCGTGCGGATCGCGGTCGACATGGTGCGCGAGGGCCTCATCACCGAGCAGGAGGCGATCCTGCGCGTCGAGCCCGCCACGCTCGACCAGCTCCTGCACCCGCGCCTCGACCCCAGGGCGAAGCTGAACGTGATCGCGAAGGGCCTCGCCGCCTCGCCCGGCGCCGCGGTCGGCAAGGCCGTCTTCGACGCCGACACCGCGGCCGAGCGCGGACACGCGAAGGAGAAGGTCATCCTCGTCCGCAAGGAGACGACGCCGGACGACATCCACGGCATGGACGCGGCCCAGGGCATCCTGACCGCGACCGGCGGCATGACCAGCCACGCGGCCGTCGTCGCGCGCGGCATGGGCAAGCCGTGCGTCTCGGGCGTCGGCGCGATCCACGTGGACGAGAAGAAGCGCCAGATGACCGTCGACGGCCAGGTCGTGAAGGAAGGCGAGTGGATCACGATCGACGGCTCGACCGGTCGCGTGATGCTGGGCGCCGTGCCGACGATCGACGCCGAGGTCAGCGGCGAGTTCGGCGACTTCATGGAGATCGCCGACAAGCACCGCCGCCTCAAGGTGCGCTCGAACGCCGACATCCCGCGCGACGCCCTCAAGGCCCGCGAGTTCGGCGCCGAGGGCATCGGCCTCTGCCGCACCGAGCACATGTTCTTCGCCGAGGACCGGCTGCCGCACGTCGTCCAGATGATCATGGCGGCGCCGGCGGTGAAGGCCCTGTCCGAGAAGCTGGCGGCGAAGGAGAAGTCGCTCGCCGGCATGCTGCCCGGATCCGAGGCGAAGGCGCTCAAGGCCGAGGTCGCCGCGCTCAAGAAGGAGCTGGCGGTCCCGATGAAGGCGTACAAGGGCGCGCTCGCGAAGCTCCTGCCGTTCCAGCGGAAGGACTTCTACGGCCTGTTCAAGGCCATGAAGGGCTACCCGGTCACCATCCGCACGCTGGACCCGCCGCTCCACGAGTTCCTGCCCAAGCGCGAGGACCTCATGGTCGACATCGCGCTGCTCCCGCGCGCGACGGCGGCGCAGAAGAAGGAGATGGTGAAGAAGTACCGCCTCAAGTCGGTCACGCAGCTCAAGAAGGGCATGCCCGAGCTGCTGCGGCGCGTCGAGGAGCTGCACGAGTTCAACCCGATGATGGGCCACCGCGGCTGCCGCCTCGGCATCACGTATCCCGAGGTCACCGAGATGCAGGCGCGGGCCATCTTCGAGGCCGCGTGCCAGGTCGTGAAGGAGGGCGGCAACGTCGTGCCCGAGGTCATGATCCCGCTGATCGGCACGGTCGAGGAGCTGCAGGACCAGGGCGCCATCGTCCGCCGCGTGGCCGAGGAGACGATCAAGGCGAAGGGCGTGAAGCTCGAGTACCTGGTCGGCACCATGATCGAGATCCCGCGCGCCGCGCTCACCGCCGGCCGCGTGGCCGAGGTCGCCGAGTTCTTCAGCTTCGGCACGAACGACCTCACGCAGATGACCTACGGCTACTCGCGCGACGACGCGGGCAAGTTCCTGCCCGAGTACGTCAACCGCAAGATCCTCCCCGGCGACCCGTTCGTCTCGGTCGACCAGGAGGGCGTCGGCATGCTGATGGACTGGGCGGTGAAGAACGGCCGCCAGACCCGCGGCAAGCTCAAGGTCGGCATCTGCGGCGAGCACGGCGGCGACCCGGCGTCGGTCGAGTTCTGCCACCGCATCAACCTCGACTACGTGTCCTGCTCGCCGTTCCGCGTGCCGATCGCGCGGCTCGCGGCGGCGCAGGCCTCCGTTCGCGGCACGGCCGCCGAGAGCGACCGCCGGTAGGCGAAGCAGACGCGCACCACGAGGGCCGGGGGAGCGATCCCCCGGCCCTGCGTGCGTGCGGAACGCGTCGCCGCAGCGCCGGCCCCGTGTGCGCGTCGGCGCGCGACCGCGTATGCTGCGCGCCGGCCCCAACCGGGAGGTCGCGCCCATGTTCATCGAGGAACACCTGCAGGAGCTGAGGCGGCAGCGCTTCGCCCCGCGCGCGATCCTCGCCTACCTGCGCCAGGTCGCCGCGCAGGCCCGGGCCGACTGGCTCGCGAACCCGTTCGCGGTGCGCTCGATCTGGTCCGTCGCGCTGGGGTTCTTCGCACTGGCGTTCCTGGGCTCGATCGCGATGAGCCTCGCGTGGGACCGCGCGCTCGCCTACCGGTTCTTCCTCACGACGGCGCTCTGGATCCTGCCCTCGTTCACGTTCGCGACGCTCTACGTGGGGCTCCTGCGCGACGCCGACGGCTACCGGCTGAACGCGCTCAACGTCCCGCTCACGCTCACGCTGCTCCGCGTGTGCCTCGTGCCGGGCATCATCCTGTTCCTCGAGGAGCGCCACTTCATGGTGGCGTTCATCACCTACGTGATCGCGTCGCTCTCGGACGTCCTCGACGGCTGGATCGCGCGACGCTGGCACCAGACGACGCGGCTCGGGACCGTCATGGACCCGCTCGTGGACGTGGTCTTCAACCTCGCCATGCTCGCGGGGCTCGCCGCTTCCGGCCTGCTCTCCTCGGCGGTCTTCTGGATCGGCGTCACGCGCTACACCGTGCTGGTCGTGGGTGGCGCCTACCTCTACCTGTGCGTCGGCCCGGTCACGATCCGGCCCACGTTCTTCGGGCGGTTCACGGGCGTGGTCATGGGCTCGCTGATCGCCTTGTTCACGCTGCTGTGGGCGCTGCGCGGCAGCCTGGCGCGCACGCTCACGCCGCTCACCGAGATCGCGCTGGGCGTGCTGCTCGCGGCGACCACCGTGCAGATCGTCATGGTCGGCTGGTACAACCTGCGCGTCATGACCGGGGCCGCGCCCGGCGAGGGCCGCGTCGTGGGAGACGTGCGATGGAAGGCGTGAACCTGCCGGCGGCGCTCGAGGGCGACCTCGCGCACTTCTTCCCGACCGAGGTCCTGCAGCTGCTGCAGCTCGCCCAGGCCACCGGGCGCCTCGAGCTGGTGCGCCAGGACGAGCGCGTCGAGCTGTTCCTCGAGCGCGGGCGGCCCCTGTTCGCGCGCACGTCGGGCATGGCCGTGCGCTCGGGCGAGGTGCTGCTCCACAGGGGGCAGGTGAGCCCCGAAGCGCTGGCGCGCGCGCTGCAGGTGCAGCAGGGCGACGCGCGCCGGCGCCTGGGCGAGCTGCTCGTGGAGTCCGGTGACGCCGATCCCGACCACGTTCGCGGCGCCGTGCACGAGGTGTTGCGCCGCATCGTGTACGGGCTCGTGCTTTGGCGCGACGGGCGCTTCCGCTTCGTGCCCGGCGAGGGCGGGCTGGCCGAGGACATCCAGATCGACCTCGACCTCGACCGGCTGATCCTCGAGGGCCTGCGCCTCGCCGACCAGGAGCGCGCGGCCCGCGGGCAGGCGGCCGGCCGCTCCTGACCGATTCCGGGCGCGCCGGCACGCCCCCGACCGGAGCGCGTCGGCGGTCCCCGCCGGTCCGCGGATCCGCGCCCGGCGTGAGACCCCGCGGGCCCGACCAGCGGGCAGCGGGGACACGTCGCGCTCCAGGGAGATGTCCCGGATGCGACCGGCGAGCGCGGCGTCGCGAGCGGGACGCCGAG
>CAZIXL010000058.1:0-479 GCA_964542885.1 uncultured bacterium | reverse complement strand
ACGCGAACGTTGTTCGTGAAACGTCCCGATTGCTACCGTTTCGCGTGGTGCAGCGACCGGGACCGCCACGGATCGGGACCTGATCGGACACCCCGGCTCCTTCGCGTGACATCCAGGGGAGGAATCATGAAACGGCCGCTCCACTCCGCACTCCTGGCGGGCGCGCTGCTGATCGCGCTGGCCGCCCCCGCCCGCGCGCTCGAAGTGCCCCCGCTCTACGCCTCCAGCCTCCACGTCGGGCGCGTCTCGCAGATGTGCCAGGCCCCCGACGGCCGGATCCTCGCGCCGCTCATGGACGGGGACGTCGTGTACGTCTTCGACGAGGCGGGGGCCGTGCTGTCCACGTTCGGCTCGGCCGGCTCCGGCCTCGGGCAGTTCGACACGCCGAGCGGCATCGCCATGGACGCGGGCGGCAACCTCTACGTGTGCGACCAGTCGACCCACCGGGTCCAGAAGTTCTCGCCGACCTACGGTCCGCT